>JALGTI010000409.1 GCA_029821455.1 Candidatus Zipacnadia bacterium
AGTCGTTTCTTCTCGCCCGGCTCAAGGCTGATACGCTGAAAGCCTTTGAGCTCTTTGCGGGGCCGGGTCACAGTCGCCACTGGGTCGTGAATATACAGTTGCACGACTTCGTCATCAGCGCGCCGGCTGACAGTGATATTTGGCCTATACCGTTGCCGAAATACTCTTCAAGTTTGGCGCGGCATACCTGGTTGTCTTTAACCAATTTCCCAATGGTGTACCCGGTCAACTGCGCCATCTTTTCCTCTAGCGTCATTGCTTCTACCAATTCCTCAATTTGGGCTTGCTGTTCTACCCTGAGCTCAAACAATGTCAGTACCTCCAAGTGAAACTCTTGCGTCAATCAAGTCGTTAACTTTTCGCCAGAAGCTCTCGGTTCCCTCCTACACTGCCCGGGAACTATTTGTGCCGACCCAGATGCCCAGAGCCCGCTGTTGACTATTCTCCGCCCCAATCATATCCCCGCAGAAGTCACTCAAATTCGCGAGTTGTCATTTGTATTCCGACCTGCTTTCATATTCTCTGTGCCGGGCGCGGCTGGACCTGCTGGCCCGCCTCAAAACTAGTGCTACCCAACCTTACCGCCGGAGCTCTCGGGTCGCCAACGTCTTGCGGTATGGAATGGGAGGTAGCGAGAGCTTGGTTGATATGTACCACCTGCGCGAGATGACGAGGGCGGACATGGTCTTTCAGGCGGGCATTGACAAGAGGGTTAGAAGCCAGTTATGATAGCGGAGCTTCTATAGAATGTAGTCAGTACGAAACCATCAAATGGAACACCTCACTGGGTGAGCGTGTGCATCTTAAAGCATAATTTGGCAACGCCAACCGACTTGCTGGCAAACGACCACTCGACAGCGATCCATCCTACCCTGGGTCATGCGCTGGCCGATTACCCGAACAGCAAAGGAGCGCAGGTACTGGACGCGGAGGTCGGATATCAGTACTTTGTGGGGTCATCGTAGACACCCGGTATTGCCCCGATCAAGATTGAGAGTCTGACAGGCACGAAAGGCTTGTTCAACCGCTGCGATGCATCGCCAATGACGCGCGGCGGAAAAAAGGAGGGATCGTTGTGAAGCTACAACTTTATGCTGAGATTGCTGTGCTAATATTGCCACTCATCAGCTTGCTGATGGTGACCGTTGCCGCTTGTGCCGCGACCGTGGAGAACGGTGACTTCGAGAGTGCCCGGGAGGGCCAGCCCGTGGGCTGGGAGGTGGTGGGGCCGGGCGTGGCGGTTAAGCCGTTCGCCAGCGTGGTGTGAAGCCGCGGCGAGAGGATCTTCAACTCGGGCCAGTACGAGATCATCCGCATTTACCTAGGCATCCAGGGAGGCACCGGCAGCGTCTGGTTTGACAATGTGGCCATAGATTCAGAGATAGGTTTCTCGAGGCTGGAGATTGTCAACCGAAGCTTCGAGGAGGGGGACGCGAACACCCTAACTGGCTGGGGCCAGGACGCCCCCGGCGAGCGCACCTTCCGTGACACCACTGTGTGGACGCGGTTCCCTGGCCAGCCGGAGGGCAGCGGCGCGAGCGCGCGGGTGACCAGCAGCGACGGAAAGATGACCCGGATCTGGCAATACTTCGGCAGAGAGCAGTTCAAGCGGCTGTGGGATACCTCTGGGGGTACGAGTTCCCAATACCCCTTCGGTCCGTGCGAGCGGAACACGGATTACGTGCTCTCCTTCCGCTGGCGGTCAGAGGCCCTGGACGGCGACCTCTACGTCGAAGCCTGCGGCATTGAGCCCGATGGGGAGCTGGGGCGGACCCTCCCGGTGACGCCGCTGGCCCGCTTGTTCCCACCTGAGCAGTTCGGTGAGAGCGTCGCTGAGCTGTCGCTGTCTGCTCCGGGTGAGACCGGCCTCTCCCAGCAGGTGGCCTTGTCGCCCGCCGAGCAGCAACGTCCCTGGCGGGTGAGTGTGCAGGTCCGCGTCCCACAGTTGACCAACGGCTCGGTCGCCCTTTGTGTGCAGCCCGGTTCGGACCCCGAGACGCGGCGCCAGGTGCAGGAGCTTTTCGCTTACTATTGCGGGCTGGGAATCGAACCGATTCCGGTACTACAAAACTTCGGACACGCCTACACGCAACTGAAGATAGACCCCAACGTCGCCGAGGGTGTCTGGGTCGTGGATGAGAAGCTGGTGCTGGTGGGCACCGACCCGGTGGCCCTGGCCCACCCCAACGTGATCCGGACCGAGAGCACAGACATCCAAATCACCGATGAAACCGGCGCCCAGACCTTCCTGGAGGGCCCCGACTATGAGGTCCTGGGCCAGACCAAGTACGATGATGGCAGGTTCAGCTCAGAGGCGGCGCCGTTTCAGGTGCGGCGCACGCCGGCAAGCCGCATCCCGGACGGCGCGACGGTACTCGCCGGGTACGACTACGTCCGGAGGGTGAACAGCAGCGACAGCATGTCCTGCCCCAACGAGCCGCGGATGTATGCCATCCTGCGCCAGACCATCCAGGACACGATCCGCATCTTGCATCCCAAGTACCTGCACATCGGTCACGATGAGGTAACGTGGATGGG
>JALGTI010000410.1 GCA_029821455.1 Candidatus Zipacnadia bacterium
CCGTCGCTGGCGAACATATGATAGCAGCTATACCGCTTGCATTCTTCAGAGATCATCTGCAAACCGGGCAACATTATCTCATGAAATGCCTGCGGTGAATACATTGGCCCGGTCTCCCCGGCGAAGTCACCGCCGCCGTGCAAATAGGGGGTGCCGATCTCTGCCATGCAGGCTACTACCGGCAGAGTGTTACGAGCGGCGGCTAACACATAGCGTTTCATCAGTTCGGGCCGCAACGCAATGGCCTCAAGCCACAACCGATCCGAGTAGGGCAAGGCACACCAGGGCGCAACTCCTTGCACCGCCCGCTCGTGGCCGATCTCTTTAATCGCTGCCACCAGCTCCGGGTAATCCTCGGGGCGGCGAGGTGCTGGCTCGGAAGCCTCCATCGCGTCCACTTGCCGCTCAATATCCTCAATCGTCAGCTCCGGCTGGGGGCTTTGGTCAACTACCCCGTAAAGCTCTGACTCGGGATCATAACGCATTACCCGCCAGTTGCTTTCATCCCCGAAATAGAAGGTATACTCATCAATCCGCTTTGTGGGCTTTTCAGGCAGTCGCCAATAGCCTGGCCGCACATAGTCAAGGTCGGCCGCCCTTGGGATATCAAGGGCATCACGGCGGATGCGAGCGATGAACTCCTCGTGCGCCTCCTCGTCCTCCCAGAGTGCACAGGACTCGTGATACTGCGGACACCCGCCGCCAACGATAACCTCGCGTCCGACCACGTAGGAAGCGGTGCGTGATGACCAGCTCCCCATATACAGAGGCACCTTATCGGTGGGGTGGTGTCCGAAGATTGCGGCGACGCGTTCCTTCGGCAACATCTGCAATCCTCCGGATTGCGATAAAGGCCATATTACGCCTGGTCAATTACCTCTGCCACGACACCGGCGGCTTCGGTCGCCCACTTCTCACCTGCGCCGGGCAGGGGCGGCAGCATGTTCAGAATCTTACAGGCCAGCAGAGAAGAGTATCCACCCTCCTCCACATCCTCGGTAGTGGCGACATAGCCCAGAATACCGTTGCTGGTGTCTCCGATAATCAAGTGGTGATCGGGGGCGCTGTGGCGAATAACCTGCCCCAGCCGCGTAAAGGTCTCCATCCCCAGGCCCACAAAGACGACATCACCGCACGCGATGGCCTGCACCTCGGCCTGCATCAGTTCCCTAATGGCCCCCGTTTGGTGCTTCACAAGTATGTTCTCATGCCATCTGACGTCAACACGCAGCATCGGGTCATCAGAGTCGTCGGCGAGAGTCTGGCGCGCTTCCTGCAGACCGCGCTCTAATTCCTCGAGGGCAGGCACTTCCGCCTCCAGAGGAACCATACGCGAGACAGCGCGCAGCGGGCCTGGCTTCCACTCCTGCATTTGCTCCATTGCCTCCCGCACGGCGCAAGCCATATCACGGCCATAGATGAGCAGCGTCTCGCGAGTACCACCCTCCCGCTTGTATGCCAGGCTCAGCGGCTTGATATCGCCAAATGGGCCGTTTATGTACAGCGCCCGCGTGCCGTAGGCGTTGAACTCGCGTATCACTGCCCCCGGAAAGTCAGCCGAATACTCATTGTTAGGCCCCAGCGTAACCGGATGGCAAGCATAGTGGATGACCAGTATCGGCCGCGCGTCGGCAAACTCAATCCAGAGCCCGCGTAGAGCCGTGTCAATATCGGGCTTGCCCGGCTGGTTGAATGCAAAGCCATCGGCGAAGTTGCCCTCAAAACGCCGCAGGGCATTGGCTGGCCGCAGGTCCTCAAGCGCCTCGCCGATGACTTCCACAATAGAGTCACGCAGGGATATCAGAAACTGTTCGGATGGCGTGCCACAGCCGTTGGTATGATACACTGCCGGGCCTGAATGCGTGTGGGTGCAGTGGAGCATCAGGTGGTCCGGCTGCAGCCTGAATCGCCGCTCGGCCTCCGCACGCACATCGGCCACAATCTCCTTCGTCAGACCTATCAGGTCAAGCTGCACGATAACAACCTTGGTCTCGCCGTCCCCCAGGGCCATCGCACGCGCCAGCAGCGGGTCCATTGTTCCCGCCGCCCGTCGGTTGAGGTAGAAGCCCCAGCCGGCCAGCTCCTCTCCCGGCTCCGGGGTAATATCAACATCGGCATAACCGGCATCCATAATAACAACTCCTATCAAGTGTACTGATGACCTATGAGCGGCCAATAACCTCCGCAACGATGCGGCTGCCCTCGGTTGCCCACTTCTCACCCCCGTCAGGCACTGACGGCAGCATCCCGTATATCTTCGCTGCGACCTGTGACGCATAGCCGCGCCCCTCGACATCCTCTCGTGTTCCGATATAGCCCAGCACCCCGTTACTGGTGGCGGCGATGATCAGGTGGTGGTCAGGCGCGCTCTGGCGAATTATCTGCCCCAGCCGCGTGAACGTCTCCGCCGACAGTCCCACAAACACGACATCGCCGCAGGCGATCGCCTGGATCTCGGTCTCCATTGCTTCGTTGAGAGTCCCTGTTTCATGGTGCCGAAGCATCTTCTCGTGCCACATCACAGCAACGCGCAGTTC
>JALGTI010000411.1 GCA_029821455.1 Candidatus Zipacnadia bacterium
AAAGTGGCCGAGGCCATCTGCCAGCAGGCCCACACCCTGATGCACACCTCGAACCTGTACCATATTCCGCCCCAGGGGGAACTGGCCAAGCGGCTATGCGAGCTATCGTTCGCCGACCGTGCATTCTTGTGCAACTCGGGGGCGGAGGCCAATGAGGCGGCCATCAAGCTGGCCCGCAAGTGGGCGCTGAAGAATGAGAAGCCTGGGCGAGATATCGTGACGGCGGAGAAGTCATTCCACGGACGTACCCTCGTCACTGCTACCGCAACTGGTCAGGAGAAGTATCATAAGGACTTCGCCCCCTTGCCGCCGGGGTTCAAGTATGTGCCCTTCAGTGACATTGGGGCGTTGGAAGACACCGTGAATGAAAACACCTGCGCTGTGATGCTGGAGCCGATCCAGGGCGAGGGCGGCATCAATGTGCCCGATGATGAGTACCTTCCCGCTGTCCGGGAGCTTTGCGATGAACAGGGCATTCTGCTGATCCTGGACGAGATACAAACCGGCCTGGGGCGCACAGGCAAGTGGTTTGGATACGAGCACTGGGGCATCACGCCGGATATTATGACCCTGGCCAAGAGCCTGGGGGCCGGCTTCCCCATCGGCGCGTGCCTGGCCAGCGAACAGGTGGCAACCTGCTTTGAGCCAGGTGACCATGCCTCCACCTTCGGCGGCAATCACCTGGCCTGCGCCGCCGCCCTGGCTACGCTGCAAGTGATTGAGGATGAGGGCCTCATTGATAATGCCGCAAAGATGGGGGAGCTGCTGAGGGCGCTGTTTGCGCAGCGGGCAGATGAGGTCGCAGCCATCAAGCAGATGCGCGGGAAGGGACTGCTGCTGGCTGTGCAATTCAGCAAAGGTGTTCCCGCCAAGCAGGTGCAGGCAGGCTGTCTGGAAAAAGGGCTGGTCGTCAACGCAATGGGCGACGACCGGCTGCGGCTGGCCCCACCATTGACGATTGGAGAGGCTGAGTGCCGGCAGGCGGTAGATATCATTTGCGGAACTCTTGAAGTCGTTTCAGCATAGTGGCAACAGGCACATATAACGGGAGGAAAAGCGCAATGCCAGCCATCAGCGTCCAAATATGGCCAGGCCGCTCCGATGAGGTCAAGGAGAAGCTTATCAAGCGCCTGACCGACGTCACTGTCGAGGTTATGAACGTTCCACCAGAGGCCGTGTCGGTCACCATCAATGAGGTTGAGAAGACGAACTGGGGTGTCGGCGGCGTGCCGTTCAGCAAGACGCGGCCGGATTGAAACAGGCCAAAGAGGAAGCGTAGGGGCGCGATTCATCGCACCCTGTGTTTCCTAATGTATATCTGGGCGTGATGAATCACGCCCCTACACAGCATCACAAAACCAATCACTGGGCCATGGGTGGCAGGCGAGACGCCTGCCCCACGGGCTCACTAGGCTATTCCACCGTCAGGACAAAGTCAATGTCCGTGAGCACCCGGCCGCGCTCCAGTTCCACCGTACGGCCGATGGCTTTGTCGCCATAGGAGGCCTCCACTTTGTATCGGCCCGGCGGCACGAACAGGTAGTAGTTCCCGTCCGGCCCGGTTGTGTAGCTGCCCATATCAAGGCCACGGTCCAACTCCCAGGCGCTGACGACGGCGCCGGAGTTGTCAGGCGGACCGATGAGGGTGACGGTACCGCTGATAGTATAGGGCCCCGGCGGCGGATCAGGCGAGCGTGGCGACATCAGCACGTGCACCGGATCCATCCCCGGGCTCACGGTGATGGTGCCACTATAGTCGTCATACTCATCAACAGTAACCTCGATCACCTGCAGGCCAACTGGCACCTGAAGCACCTCGAACTCGCCATCAATGTCGGTGAACACCGAGGGCAGGCCCGCGATCACCACCTCGGCCCCAACCAGCAACTCACCGCTGGTCAGCGACACCACGTCGCCCCTGACATCTACTTTCGTATCGCCCCCGATCAGGACGAAGTCAATGTCATCGTTGCCGCCACTAGCATCTGAGAAGATGTCCTCGGTTCGCGTCTGCGAGATGTAGCCAATGGCCTCGGCAGTGACCGTTACCAGCCCCGTGGGAACGCCGCCAATGATGTAGAAACCATCGTCGTCGGTGAACCCGTAGATTTCGGTGCCGCCGCCCACATCAGTCTGGGTGAAGCGCACCACTGCGGAGCCGACGGGCGCACCGGCAGCGGAAGTGACGTGGCCCTGTGCGGTGCCGGTGGTGGCCAGGTCGGCCTCTTCCATCTCGACCGTTACGGGTGTGTATGAGTACTTGCTAAGTTCGATTTGGCGGCTAACGGTGATATAGCCAGGGGCCGTTACAGTCATTGGCGCAACCGGCGGGTCCTGGTCTCCCAGCGGCACATTGCGCAGGATGCACCAGCCATCACGCAGGTCAACTACCCCGCGCTTCCCCTGCACCACGACCGTGGCCGCAACCTCCAGCAATTCGTCGGTGCCGGCCTCTATTGTCTCGACAATCACGGTAGTGGACTGGGCGGCCTCAGGATTGGTGTTTATGCCACCACAACCAACCACAAGGGTTATCATATGCTGGGTCCCGTGTATGTCCTTTATGCCGACGACAGCCAGTCTATTGTCTCATCACCTGGATGGGACGCAAAGCATTGATGCGCTGGCCAGTCGGGCTAGCGGCCTCCAGCTTCATCAGGTATGTTCCGTTGGGCACCAGACGGCTCCCGTTGTCACGCAGGTTCCACAGCAGGGTGTTGCTCCCGGCTGGCTGGACTCGGTCGCTAACTAGCTGCCTGACACGGCGGCCAGCGATATTGAGGACCGTG
>JALGTI010000412.1 GCA_029821455.1 Candidatus Zipacnadia bacterium
GCCGCCGAGGCAGTGGCATCCAGGGGAGGATAAAATGCGGACACTGGCGCTGGATGTCGGCGAAAAGCGCATCGGCGTGGCTATCAGCGATGAGACCGGGACAATTGCTCTGCCCCATGGTGTAGTCGAAGCCGGGCCTGGCGATATGGAGGCTATCGGCCGGCTGGTTGATGACTATGAGGTGGATAGAATTGTGGTGGGCATGCCAGTGACGCTACGCGGCGTGGAAGGCCCAGCGGCGCAAAGAGTGGCCCAATTCGCAGCTAGCCTCAGGGAATGTACCTCCGCCCAGGTCGTGACCTGGGATGAGAGGCTGACTACAGTTGTGGCCGAGCAGGCAGCAGGCGATGTTGGCTGGTGATGTCAAGCGCCGCGAACGCCGCCAGCGCCGCGATGAGATCGCCGCCACCATCATACTCCAGAGCTACCTCCAGGCTCACCCCAAAGACCAATGACACCACTGAACAAAGCCATCGGCATAGGATTGGCACTGCTGGCGGCCTTGGGATTGGCCGCATGGATTTGGGTTGCCCAGCCGTGCGACCGTTCTGCATCCGCTAGCCAGGTGCTGGTTGAGATACCCCAGGGCAGCAGCGTCTCAGACATTGCAGAGATCCTTCGCAATGAGCGCCTTGTGCGAGGAAGAGGTGCGTTTGTCGTCGCGGCGTTGCTCTCGGGCACCTACGGGAAGTTCCAGGCCGGGTGGTATGAGCTATCGCAGGCTTCCTCGCCAGTTGAGATAGCCCATAAGATCGCCCGGGGAGAGGTGGCCCAGATTAAGGTCACCATTCCAGAGGGGGCTAACCTGCGGCAGATTGCCTGCACCTTGGAGGAGGCCAAAGTCTGCGGGGCCGATGAGTTCATCGCGGCCGCCGTGCCGGCTACCGTCACGAATCGCGTCACCACGTTTACTATTCCGGCTGAAACCCTCGAAGGCTATCTGTTTCCCGACACCTACTTCTTTGCACTGGGCAGCCCAGCCGAGCGCGTGGTTGCCGCGATGGTGGACCGATTGGAGGATGTGTTCCTAGACTTTGTAAGTGTTGGGCCACCTGCTATGCTGGGCAGTCTGGACGCTGTGGTGACTCTAGCCTCCCTCGTGGAGGGCGAGGCCAAGTGGGACGACGAGCGGGCTTTGATTGCGGGCGTCTTGGCAAACAGGCTCAAGACAGGCATGCGGCTGCAGTGTGACGCCACCGTCCAGTATGCCTTAGGCGAGCACAAGCCGCGCCTGACGTACGAAGACCTCAAGGTTGAATCGCCGTATAACACCTATCTACGCCCTGGACTTCCGCCCGGCCCCATCTGCTCACCGGGCCTCGCCTCCTTGAAGGCCGCGTTGCACCCAGAGCCTACAGACTACCTCTACTATGTGGCCAAACCCGACGGCCACCATATTTTCTCCCGAACATACGAGGAACATAAGGCCGCTATAGCGAAGATACGGGGACAGAGATAGCATTTCTGCGGGGAGAGCGGCCTATGCGCCTGGAGTTGTTCAAGCCTGACGAGGTTGTCGCAAGCCTGGAGCTGGTTGACCAGGATGCTCTCTATCAGCGTGGCATCCGCAACCTTATCATTGATCTGGATAACACGATCGTCGCCTGGCGCTCAGAAGAAATTGAGCCGAAACGGCTTGCATGGCTCCAACGTGCCGCCGAGCGCTTTGGCATCTGCATCCTGTCCAACACCATCTTTGGCCAGCGGCTCAATCGCATTGCTGACCGGCTGGGGGTTGAGCGCCTGGCGGTGTGGCATTTTGACCGCAAGCCACGGAGATATGGCTTTGGCAAGGCGTTGCGGTTGCTGAAGGCCCGCCATCAAGAGACAGCGATGATCGGCGACCAACTAGTGGCCGACATCCTTGGCGCACGGAGGATGGGGCTGTATTGCATCTGGGTCAGCCCCATTAGCAGCGAAGAGTTCTTTGTCACCAAGCTTGCACGGATTATTGAACGCATATACACCAAGCGCCTGCACCAGCGCGGGCTGCTGCCAGAGGTGCAGAATGGCTGAGCCTCGGACGCTCCTGGACCTGGATGGTGCCACCACGGTAGTCGGCGTGATGGCCTGGCCGGTTGGCCATAGCCTCTCGCCGCCGATGCATAACGCCGCCTTCGAAACGCTGGGTATGAACTGGGTATATGTGGCGTACGCGGTCCCGCCAGAGCGCGTGGGCGAGGCGGTCGCAGGCATTCGGGCGCTGGGCATCCGGGGGCTGAATGTTACAATCCCCCACAAGGAGGCCGTAGCGGGGTTTATGGACGGACTATCCGGTGAGGTTCAAGCCCTGGGGGCAGTCAATACTATAGACAATGTTGATGGCAAGCTAACCGGCTATAATACTGACGGCCCGGGCTTCATGCGCAGCTTGCGTGAGCTGGGCGAAGACGTGGCCCGCAAGCGGGTGGCACTGCTTGGTGCCGGTGGCTCAGCCCGGTCCGTGGCGCTGGCCTGTGCCCACGAGGGAGCGGAGAGGCTTGCTATCATTAACCGTACCCCCGACCGGGCTGGAGAGGTCGCCGAATTGGTCAGGCAGCACAGCCGGCTGGCCGAACTGGAAGCCCTCCCGCTTGACAAGGGGGCGTGGCAGGCAATTAGCGAGGCGGACCTGGTCGTCAATGCGACACCTGTTGGTATGCATCCGCAGGCAGATGTGCCCCCCGTGATTCCCCCGGAGTGGCTGCGGCCAGAGCAGGTTGTCTATGATCTCATCTACAATCCCCGGCAGACAACACTGCTGAAAGCTGCTCAAC
>JALGTI010000413.1 GCA_029821455.1 Candidatus Zipacnadia bacterium
CCGTGCTTGCGCGTAGGGCGCTATACTGATACAATTCGGGCTACAGCGATATATGACCTGCCTAGCTGCCCGCCGGCTGTTCGGCAGGCTTGTTTCAGAATATCGGAGTGACGGTAAATGCCTTTGCAGCCCTGTATTGGACTTGAAGTGCATGTTGAACTGGATACTGAATCCAAGATGTTCTGCGGCTGTCGCAACGAATTCGCCGCCCCACCAAACAGCCTTTGCTGCCCGGTCTGCCTGGGGATGCCCGGCTCGCTGCCTGTTCCCAACTACACCGCCATTGAGTATGTGATCCGCACCGGCCTGGCGCTGAACTGCCAGGTGGCCGAGCGCTGCCGCTTCGCCCGCAAGAACTATTTCTACCCCGACCTTGCTAAGAACTTCCAGATTAGTCAGTATGATGAGCCGCTGACGTTCGGCGGCCACGTAGACCTGCTGGCAAACGGCGGACCTGTCCGCATCCGCATCCGCCGCGCTCACCTGGAGGAGGATACGGGAAAGAACATCCATCTGCCAGATGGTCGCAGCCTGGTGGACTACAACCGCTGCGGTATTCCGCTGATGGAGATCGTCACCGAGCCGGACTTCACCAGCGCCGAGCAGTGCCGGGGCTATTTGCTGGAGCTGCGTGCTTTGCTAAGGTATCTGGGGGTATCCACAGCCAATATGGAAGAGGGGCAGATGCGCGCCGAGCCAACTGTTAACCTGATTGATCGGGACACCGATCAGCACACGCCCATGGTCGAAATCAAGAATCTTGCCTCTATCAAGGCGGTGCACGACGCAGTGGAGTACGAGATTGCCAGGCAGTTGCGGGCGGTCGAGGCTGGCGAGGAGATGTTCCAGGAGACGCGGCGCTGGAACGACCAGCAGGGCATCACCGCCACGATGCGGCGCAAGGAGACCGCCGATGACTATATGTACTTCCCCGAGCCAGACCTCGTACCGATGGCCCCTGAGCCTGAGTGGGTGGAGCAGATACGTGCCTCCTTACCCGAGCTGCCCCGCGCTCGCCGCGAGCGCTTTCTAAGCCAATATGGCCTCCCCGAATACGATGCCGAAGTGCTGACTACCAGCAAGCCGGTGGCTGACTATTTCGAAGGGTTAGCCGAAGCCTGCGGTGACCCCAAGGCGGCCGCCAACTGGGTGATGGGTGATGTCCAGGCCTACCTCAATGAACACGACCTTGAGATCGGAGAATTTCCCCTCGAAGCGGAACGACTGGCTGCCCTGATTGTTCTAATACGTGAGGGCACAATCAGCGGGAAGATAGCCAAAGACATCTTCCCGGACCTGGTTGCGAGCGGCAAAACCGCTGAAGAAGTGGTAGAAGAGAAGGGCATCAAGCAGATAAGTGCGGCCGGCGAGTTGGAGGCCATCATCGAGGCAGCGATAGCTGCCAACCTGAGGGCAGTCGAGGATTTCAAGGCTGGCAAGGAGAAGGCCCTCGGTGCAATGGTTGGGTTTGTGATGAGAGAGACCAAGGGCCAGGCCAATCCGCAGCTAGTCAATCAGATGCTTCGAGAGAAGCTGGCTAATTAGGCCGCAGAGGCAAGCACCCCTGAGGAGGCGCAGTGATGAACAGGCAATGGGTACTAGTGATGATGTTGCTGGCAATCGCAGCGGCTGGGCTTACACCGGCTTTCTGTGAGCAGCAAGAGAGCGCGGTCAGAAGCGCCGTAGGGACGTTCCTGCAGGGACTGGTAAACAAGAATGCCAACCTCGTACAAAAAGCCGCGCATCTGCCCTCTCTGCTTGTACGCAGCGCAGCCACTAGCAGCCAGGGCCAGGTGATCGTGATCAAGCCGGAGGGGTTGGCGGAGCAGCTCAACAATGCTCCCACCATTCCCGGCGGCCCAGCGATGGTCAGCAACATTGCCAGCAAGCTGGCGGTAACGTTTCTCGGTGACAATGTTGCGGTCGGCATCTTCCATCCTCGTCCCCGACCCGGCACAAGTGCGGGGCCAGGCTGCACGGCCCTTGTGGGCAAGCCACCAGGGGCAAACTGGAAGGTGGTCTGTCTCGTGGTTGGCCCGGCCAATGGCCCCATCGCCGACCAGATGCAGCCCGTCAAGCAAGCGGTGGGAGATTTCTGGCAGGCCTTGTTCGCCAATGATGTGGCGTTGATGCGCCGAGTCGTTCACCTACCGTACGCTGATGTCCAGAATGAGCCAGACGGCGCTGACATTCAGATCATCACCGCCGAGCTCCTGCGCCAGCTTGAGAGCACTATAGGGGAATTGGATGAGGAGGATGAGGATGTGCTTGACGCCGATGCGCTGATGGGCCAGGTGCAAGTGCGCTTCTTCGGTCAGGGGGCAGCTGTGGTTCTCTACGCCTCGGGCTTCGAGGGTTTTGATAACAAGCCTACAGAATGCGCTATCCTGGCCCGTGACCCCCAGGGCAAGTGGCGGATTGTGGCGATGGGTTCGGACTAGAACAGTCGCATCTCACAAGGAAACAGGCGAGAGCGTGTAGAAGAATCAGGGCGGCCAGCTCTTGCGGCCGCCCTTAGC
>JALGTI010000414.1 GCA_029821455.1 Candidatus Zipacnadia bacterium
CCGCGTATGAAGCGCTACGGTGAGGCGGTTAACGACCATCAGGTGACTACGGCAAGGGAGTTTGCAGCTCGGGGCCATCTGCTGGCAGCGCTCGGTACTGAAGAGATGCCGGAGATGATAAAGGCACTCCTCGAATTCACGCCGGCGAAAAGGACCGCCAGCGGCGCAACAATCGTTGCGAGGGTCAAGTCCTTTCTGGAATCCGTTTCGAGAGTGGGGTAGGCAGGCCATGACCGCGGTCTTTGTGAAGACAGCGCAGGACATGACGTGGCGGTAATGGAAGAGTCTTCATTTGCCGGGGCGGTGATTCTGGCCGGTACGAGGGACTTCGGGCGCTGCCCGATTGCCAGCAGACTTCCGGTTCCGCTCTGGCCTCTTATCGGCCGCCCGCTCATATACTATCAACTCAGGCACCTTGCCGCGGCGGGCATCTCCAGAGCGGCCTTTTGCATCAGTAGTGAGGTGGAGTGCGATATGGGGTTGCTGCTTGGAGATGAGTCCGGGCCGGACGTCGAAGTCATCCGTGACGAAATGCCGCGCGGTTCCGCCGGCTGTTTGCCGGATGCGGTAAGGCGCTGGGGTCCTGGAACGGTGCTTGTCATCGATGGCGGCGCCCTGTTCTGTGGGGGTGTTCACGATCTTGCGGCAACGCACAGATGCAGCGGGGCCGTCATGACTATCCTGACCAGGACCACCGGTGGGGGCGAGACGGGCGGCGCGGCCCCTGCCGGCGTCTACGTACTGGAGAGCGCCTTGTTCGACCGTGCGAAGGATCGGGGCTTCATGGACATAAAGGAGGAACTGATATCCGAGGTCCTGCGGAGCGGCGAACATGTTCTGGCGATTCCTGCCAGCGGTCATGTGACGGTGATTTCCGGCAGACAGGATTACCTTGAATTTGTCGGGCATGTACTGTCACAGCCTGAAAAGCATGGGTTCGACATGGCCCGGTTTGACGAGCCCAGCCCCGGAATCTGGCTGTCACAGGATGCCTTCGTGCCGCAAGACGTGCGTCTCGAGCCCCCCCTCGTCATACAAGACGACGTAGCCATCGGTGAAGGCTCCGTTCTGGTGGGGCCCTCGGTTATCGGCGGCAATGTGAGAATAGGCCGGCGCTCCGTGGTCGACGGCAGCGTTCTCTGGGAAGGGTGCGTGGTGGGTGACGGCGCGTGTGTTTCAGAATGCATAGTTGACTCCAATGCTGTCGTTGGTGCGGGAACCACACTTCTTGGAGTAGGGGTGGGAAGGGCCGGGAGAAAAGCTTACGGAAGGAACATACATCGGCAGGAGACGAAAATGCAGTTGCGTCGAAGGAAAAACGGTCGGCGCTCAAGCGCTGTATGCACGGCGCGCGAGGGAAACCAGGCGGCCGAGTCGAACAGGGCTGAAAAACTGGTGCCGCTGGCTCTTGGGGGCATGCTGATCCTCGCTGCGCTCGCCTGGTCTTATTGGCAGGTCTTCAAAGACCTGCTGCAGATATGGAGAAGGAATGACAACTTTTCCAGCGGGGCGCTTGTGCCTTTCCTCGCCGTTTACGTCATCTACGTCAAGCGGTCGAAGCTTGCCGGCCTGGCCGCCAGGCCCTGCTACTGGGGGCTGCTTATGGTCGCTGCGGGTTTTGCGCTCAGGCTCGCGGGCACAGTGCTTCTCTTCTCTTCGGTCGAGAGGTTCTCCCTGCTGGTGGTTGTAATCGGTTTGGCCATCACTGTCTTCGGCTTCGACATAGTGAGGACACTCTGGGGGGTGGTAGCTTTTCTGTTCCTTATGCTGCCATGGCCCAACAGGATATACTATGCGGTTTCGCTTCCCCTGCAAAGCTGGTCTACCGGTTCGGCAAAATTCCTCCTCGAGGTGCTGGGGATTTTCGTCATCCGTGAAGGTAACGTGCTGCAGGTCGGTGATATAACCGTAGCCGTCACAGAAGCATGCAGCGGTCTGAGAATGCTCACGGCATTTCTGGTGATAAGCGCCCTTGCTGCCTTGATCACCAAGAGGCCGCTATGGCAGAAGGGGTTGTTCATCATCTCGAGCATGCCCATTGCGGTTACCTGCAACACTGTCCGGTTGGTGGCGACTTCCCTTGCCTACACTGCGGGGTACGGGGAAAAGCTCAACGTCTTTTTCCACGACTTCGGTGGGTTGGTAATGATGCCTCTTAGTCTCGCTATGCTGGGGGTTGAGATATGGCTTTTGGGTCGCCTGGTCACACCGCCAGATGCGGAGCACAATAGTACTGTTTCAGGTAAGTCATAGTTTGTCGGGAGGTTCAGAATAATGGAAGACGATCGACGAGTGTCCCTCCACCGGAGCGAAGTGATGTTGGTGCCGCAGGAGAGCGGCCACCTTGGCGACGGACCGTCTCAAAAGTCCGGCCTGAGTCCGTTTGTGATTGTGCTGCGGCGGTGGCGGCTTGTGGTGCTCCTGGCATGTCTTGTGTGTGCGCTTGGCCTACCGCCGACATGGTGTTTCATCGAGCCTGAATATACGGCTGTGAGCGCCATAGA
>JALGTI010000415.1 GCA_029821455.1 Candidatus Zipacnadia bacterium
ATAAGTGGCATAGAAAGACGGGTCGTCAAAGAAAGCGTCTTTCCTGAAATCCTTAAAATCCTCTTCGGAGGCTCTCTTGGGTGTATGCATGAAGTAGTGCATGCTCATTGGCAGGAGTTCCGTTACGCCGAGAACAAATTGCCAGTTGGCCATGGCCACAAGCGTCTCGAGCGTCACCTCCGAGCCCGACCCGGCAAACGACTCGCTCATCACCTCGCTCTTCCCGCTCGCATGGGCGGCGGAGCTTACAAACTTTGGCACCCACGGCCCGCCCCACTCCGGCATGGTCTCGCCCAGCGTGCTGCCCAGCAGGTCTATGCCGGGGATGTCCATGGCGGCAACGCACCGGTACAGGCTGCCGCTGAACATCAGGTGCAGCATCAACGACTCCTCCAGCAGAAGATGGCCCGTAAAGGCGATGCCGTGCCGCGCGCACCACTGGCTTATCTGAACAAAGTACGACTCGAGTATCAGGCCCGAGACCACCTCCCAGTAATCGCATCGGACCTTGGACGCATCGGGGACCAGGTCCTGCAGCAAGCATGGAAGCATCGGCACGATTTCATAGCCCTTCCGAGCATAAAAGTATTCCGCGAATCCGTCCACCCAGGGCAACATGGGAAGCCTGTCCTCGGTGATTTTGGAGTTCCACCAGCCGGCAATATGCAGGGCGGGTTCATCCGTGAAGACCGCCTCGACAGTCTTTCCGAAATGTCGGCCAACGGTTCTCGCATAGCCCTCGTAGTTCAAGGATATGAACTCTCGGATGGCATTGGCGTCCATGATGTTGACGTATGGTTTGTGCTCCCCGGCCCAGTCCGACTTCAACATTTTGTGAGTGGTCTGTTTGATGAAGGCATGGATTTTCCACTCTCCCGGCGGCGCATCCCACAGCAACTTGCCTTCAGACGCCTTCGCCTTCAAGTCCACCAGGTCGCTCGGCTCGGATGCCTTCTCAGCCAACACCGCGACGGGCTCGCCCTCCGGCAGAGGGACCTCGACGCGTGCGCCGCCACTCAAGGCAATCTCCTCGTATGCCAGACCCGTGGCCTGGTACTCGGGATGATTCGCCAGGACCCGGCCGCCCGCCGTGCCGCTCGGATAGTCGAGTTCATCATACAGCCACACGCGCATGTCCTGCCTGATGGCCTCGTCCACGATCAGCTGGACGGTTTCCCAGAATTCTTCGGAGAGGTACTCTGATTCAAGCAGCCGTGACACGGGCATGATGCAGATTCCGCCCAGTCCGTATCCTTTCAAGTGGAGAAGGTCCTCGCGAATCAGTTTGGGGTCTGCGCCGGGGATCCTGTACCATGTCAAAGGTCGGGATTCCCTGCCCGGCGATTTGAATTGTTCGCGCAACCGCTCGATGTGGTCCCTTTTGCTGCCACTTGTTTTCTTCATGTTCTCTTCCGAAACATGCCGGCACATAATCTTCGCCGACGGCTCCCGACGGGGCTATTGTTCGAGCACCACTGCCAACGAGCGGGGCCCGATGCTTGCCTCGCCGGCTGCCGCCCGCGGGGCGCCGCGCACTACCTCTTAATCCTCAGGCCGGTTCCGGAAAGAAGGTTCTCAACCTCTTCGGCGGTGGCCCAGTTGAAGTCGCCGGGTATCGAGTGCTTAAGTGCTGCCAGCGCGTTGCCAAACGCCAGCCCACTCTCGCGTCACTGGTCCGCAAACCAGTCATCGAGGCAATTCTCCCGCCTAGGCCACGAACCATCACCAAAAACGAGAGTGCCTTTGGGCGTGACCAGTGTCAGGTCCCATGCATTCATCCCGGGCTCTATCTGTTGCCAGTCGAACCGCTCGACATGGCCATCTATAAAACCAAGGTTGCACCCGTCGAAGTGCCTGTCTGAGAATCCGTCGCCGCCCGCCCAACTGCCTTGGGTAAACCCGTAGCCAAGACAACGATCCGGGTGTTCTTCGATAAGCAGTGGCACACCCATACGCTGCACCTGCCCCTCGAGGTCTGTGTATTTGCTGTGGAACAGGTTAAGCAGGCTCAGCGATGCGTTGCTCACTATTGTCGGCACAGTATATGAGAATCGTCCGTTCCCGAGGCCCGTCCCATACCCCGAGGCCGGAGGACCACCACGGGCCTTCGTCTCTTCGACAGAGCAATACTCGTCCTTGGGACAACGATAAACATCTTCATTTTTGAGATAGGGAAACAGCACCCCCTCCTGTGGACATCGCCAAAGATTAGTGTGATAGTTGCCCACCAGATAAAGGAGAGGGTTACCTACCCAATCCTGAGAAGGTGGGTCATTCTCTCCGCCGGGCAGCCTGCCATCGTGTGTTATTGTATAGTTCACAAGTGCGATGCACAGTTGACGCATATTGTTCTGGCACTCGAGCATCAACGCCGTCTCCCAGGCCGCCCGCACGACCGGAAACAAAAGGGATATAAGAATCAAAACAATCGCAATGACCACAAGGAGTTCAACAAGTGTAAAGCCTTTGCCGATTGCACGATCTCGCCGCTTCATTGTTCATTC
>JALGTI010000416.1 GCA_029821455.1 Candidatus Zipacnadia bacterium
GAGGAGGGCTGCGCGATCTCACATGCTGCTTTGCTCGGCGCCCGTTCTGATATGGACCTGATACTGGATGCCATCCGCAAGGTCAGGGAGAATGTTGCGGAACTGATGTGATTCCGTACGCCGCCAGTGCCTGCCGGATGTAGGTCAGAGTCTCCCTTGGTCTACCCACCCGGTCTGCCACACCACAGGTCATTAAACCCGACGGTGGGCCCGTCGTCATTCGGGCCGCTAGCAAGATCAATGCCACCAAACAGATACACCGAATCGCCCAGAGCCGTCATTGCCGGCACTCGCCGCACACCTGGATGCGTGGCAGCAATGGTGTAGTCCTTGGCACCGTCGTGAGGCTGTAGGCACGCCCACATACCGGCTTGCAGGTCATATCGCCACAGGTCATTCAACTGTGGCCCATCGCCCTGTTGAGAGCCGAAGCCACCGAATATGTACCAGTGGTTGCCTATGCGTGCCTGGCCCATCCCATAGCGCGGCAAAGGCCCACCAGAGCCGTCTTCCTGGACGCATTGCCACAAGCTGGTGGCTGGATTGTATTCCCAGAGGTCATTGTAGAACTTGGACCCATCACAGCTATTCGTGCTGTTCCACACGCTTTGGGTGTCCCGCCCGCCCCACAGGTAAAGCTTTCCCTCCCAGGCGGTCAGCGCCGAGCAGTAGCGTGGCGTGGGCCACCTGTCCGTATCTTCCCCACCACCCAGGTGCTCCCATTTGGCTGCCTCGGTGTCGTAAGACCACAACTGCGAACTGAGCACCACCCCCGGCGTCCCTCCCCAGCCAGTCATCATGTAGAGTTCGCTGCCGATCACGGCGACCCCCGCCGCAGACAGCGCAGTAGGACGCTCCGCATCCACATACGTCGGACTCTCCAGGACGCGACCGTCATCGGGCTCCAGCAATTCCCATTGCCCTGTTGCCAGATCATAAGCCCACAGATCGTTCAGGATACAGGTCTTCCAGCCTGCGGCAAGCACTGAAAGCCCCCCGAAGAGGTAGAACTTGTCGCCCACGGCTGCCCACGCCGGCAGCACCCGACCGCAGGGCCGTTCGGCCGATGGCTCGAAGCCTGTGCTCCCGTCATCAGCCTCCAGTTGGGCCCAGACGCCGTCAGACGGGTCGTACTGCCACAGGTCGTTCAGTGTTCCCAGCGTGGTCAGATCACCGTGATGGCCAGCCGCCCCGTACTTGAGGGTCGCGCCACCGAACACGAACAGGAACCCATTGTACGCGAGCATGCCGTTCCATATATCGCGCGGAGATGGCGCGGTCCCTCCCGGATCGCTCTGATGAGGAAAGATAAGCTTCCACTGCCATCTGTTCGCTGTGCGCCCCAGTACCTTGTCAATCTCAGTAGCCAATGCCTCATCAAGAGGCTCTGGCTCATGAGTTCGCAGCAGTTCTCTGGCCCGTGCCTTGGCCATCTCGCCCAGCCGCTTGCTGCCCTTAGCCTCCCACTCGTGGCGGGCACTGCGATCAAATAGTGACGGATACCACGCTGCCTCCCGATAACGCTCCACCGTGTCGTCCTCCCCGACAAACTGCCCTCCGGGCCCAACCCGGTCCACCACATCCAGCGCCAGCGACCGGGCATCAATCGTGTAATTCCGCAACATTTGGCGTGTGAGGGCGATGATCTCATCATTGATGACGATGAAATCCAACGCGCCGCACAGTCCGATCTCCAGATACGCCACATCATGAATGATATTCCCACCGCCGAGTGCCGCCAGCAGCATTGACATTGCCGCCTCGATGCAGGCCTGCTCGTCCACACACTTGGCATCAGTGCAGCCGCCGGTGCTAAAGATGGGCAGGTCATAGCGCCGCGACAGTTGGCTCATCATCGCGCCGGTGACATGCCATTCGGGGGCACCATAGGCGATGGTGGCACAGCGCATATCAAACGAGCAGATGCAGCCACCATAGATGAAGGGAGCACCGCAGTTGGCAAGCTGGTGGATGGTCAGGCCCGCCAGCGTCTCCGCGTTGCCGAGGGCCAGGCTGCCAGGCATATCAATCGGCCCGCTCATTCCGCTCATTATGGTCGGTACATAGATGAGGGGAATACGATGTTGGGCGCAGAACAGCAGCCTCTGGAGGCCCTCGACGCCATGCTGCAAGGGCGAGGTGAACTGACCATAGATGATAAAGAACGGGTTGCGCTGGAACTCCTGCTCTCCGCCGGAGACCAGCTTGCCGATCTCCCAGATATCCTCCAGAGCTTGCATATCGGTAAACGTAGTCAGGATCTGAGGCTTGACCGTGTTGCGCAGCATCGCAGCAAACTGCGCCGCCTCCTGCTGGTGAGCCGGCACGTCACTGGCCAGGGCGTAGGACATCACGAAGTCGTAGTTCGGCAAGGCATCGCAGACCCTAGCGGCGTTGGCAACATCCTGCAGTACTGAGGAGCGCACCTTGCCCGTATCAATGTCAATCGTGTTCACCAGGTCTGAGCCGGTGCCGAAGAAGCACTTACTGCCCTCCAGCGGCATTACCCGCTCAGCCTTGCGGTTGGCAATAACTACTCGCTCGGGGGCGCGGTTGAGGGCCTCCTTGACAAGCCCGGCCGGGATGCGAACGCGCGGACCTGCCCCCTCCACGTACGCGCCCGCCTCATACAATAGCCTCAGTGCATCAGGATGATGGACATTGAGGCCGGTCCGCTCCAGTATCTCCAGGGAGGCCCAGTGAATCTCGTCAAGCTCTGTCTCTGACAGGTATTCCAGCACAGGCTGGCGCGGGTCGTCTGCCCCATACATCTTTCATCGCTCCTTGCTACAGAGGCTTACTGAGTGTCCTGCAAGCGAATACTGTATACACCAACGATGGGCAAGAGCGGCTATCGCCTGAGTTTACCGGTCTAACCTGACGATGCATGGCACCACATATTCGTCGCCGACATTGACCAGGTAGTTGTAGCCTGCATCGTAATCGTTGGGGTCCTTGAAGCCCTGAATTATCGTAATCTCCCCCGTCGAGATCCAGCCTTCACCCACGGCCTTGATATCGTAGCTTGTGTCCAGGGATAATTCGTTCTTGAAATGTATCGTTTTCCCCACGAGTTCAGGCTCTTGCGGTAACGGCGGGTCCACAAAGACCAGATGATTCTCCGGATCGGAAGCGTCTATCTCGGTAACTATCCCCTCAAATGCAGCCTGGTCGGAGACCAGCTTGACGGTGCCGTAACGCAGCAGTGTCGCATTGCTCATACGCATAAGCTTTACTTCGCCGTTCACCAGCCTTATCATCCCGAACTGCCCATCAAACTCGATGTCGTCCTCGACTCTGACCTTGGTGCGCTTCTCGCAGCTTATCAATATGTCAGTTGTCCCGTTCTGCAATTCGACAGCCACCGCCGCCACCGAGTTTTCATCTGCCTCGTGCTCAACTCTCAGTCGGCGCACCTGCCGGATGAACGGTGTTGTGTCATAGGGCTCCAGCACTGTAACGAACTGGCTCTCCATATTCTCGCCCAGGCGGCTCTGGATAACGTAGCGCATGCAGCGCAGAGGGTTCCTCCGATTCTGCGGCGGCTCGCCACTGGCCAAGGCCACTTCATCAGAGCTTGACAGCGAATGCAGCCGCAGGTGCGGCTCTTCTCCTTCTCTGATCGTCCCCAGCCTG
>JALGTI010000417.1 GCA_029821455.1 Candidatus Zipacnadia bacterium
AGTATTATTGGCTACCTTCAGCGCCGCAGTCCGTCGCGTCTCCTCCCAGGCCGAGGCTCTTACGACGACGAGCAGCGCCTCTAGAGCCTCTTCGCTGGTTGCCAGCTTCTCGGCCAAGTGGGTTACTATGTAGTCGCGCATTGGGTCGCGGTCCACCTCAGCAGCCTGCACCATCATCGCCGAGCGCGTCTCCTCGGCTTGCTTGGATATCTCCTCGGCGTCAGCGCGGATGTGCTCTGGTATGCTGGCGCTATCCTCTTCAGCCTCCCAGTCGCGGAAGATACGCCGTGCCACTCCGCCTCTCCGAGCACCTTCCCCTGGGCGACGAGGCTGCCGGCGCAGGCAGGCCGCCCACACCAGCGGCTCATACACCTCCAACTCCAGCAGCTTACGCACAAGCCGCTGGGCCGAGACCTCTGAGGCGGTCAGCAGCAGATGCCCCAGCAGCTCCCAGTCCTCCTTTTCTACCACCACCTCCAGGGCACGGTCCAACTCCCAGGCCACCTTCCCCTCCATCAGCTTCTCAATATGCCGGCCATATTCTGCAAGTTTCTGAAGGTCCATATAATCACCCCGCTAGCGGCCATACACAACTGTATTGCTGGCGGGAACTTCGCCATAGCCTGAGGCTATCCCTCTTCTTCGGTAGGGCAAGCTTCCAGCTTGCCCTAGGCTTGCGCAGGCGAGACGCCTGCGCTACCAACCTGTTTATCAGAGAGCCTTTGGCGCGAGGCGGAAGGAGACAAGGGCTCTTGCACTGCGGACGCCGCCACCATCTATGATGTGGGGAGGTGGATGGATGGTAACATCGAGGCTGCAAGTTCGCGGCTGTATGTCAGAACCCGGCTGGCCCGTTACTCACTTCGTTTCTTTGGACTGGGCCATACCATCCTGCCGAGTTGTTGGGTTGGCCGGAGACATCATGACCTCACCCCTCATAGTAGGAGGTCGGTAGCAAGAGCCTCAGGGCTTCGAGGCAACCATCAACGTTGTCTGGATCGAGCGGGTACCTGTCGCGCGGCCGCAGCAGGTTCAAGTAGGCGGACGGCTTGCGCGAGAACTTCGCCCCCTCTTTTCTGAAGGTCTTGTAGCAGTATCCATTCGTCACCGTCACGGTCCAGCAATCCGGAAATTGCTTTGCGTATCTCTTGACCTGCTGGGTGGCGTAATCGAGGCCTTGGGTGAATCCCTTCGTCTCTATAATCAGCACGGGCGCGTCTTTTTTGCCCGCGTATGGCCTCGCAAAGCAGGCCAGATCAGCGCGGCCGCGACACTTGACCGGCAGTTCGATCTTCATTTGCTGCTCGGCCCAGCCCAGGGCGAGCAGGAGTGGGATGACCAGATACGTGCGCGTCTCATGTTCTCTCACGTTGTCCCATGCGTCTTGGTCGTAGTAGTACCGCGCCAGCAGGCGGACGCGGTTGAACGTGGCGGTGAGCTCCTCAGCGTCACCCGGTCGAAGACCCTCCCTGATAAGAAAAGACAGTATCTCATCGTTGTTGACCGTGCGGGTGTCGTGAGGTTCCTGCTCGTAATCCAGCTCGGGGGGTTCAGTGTCAATGATTCGGTCGACTTCTCTCCGCACATGTGGCGTGTGAATCCGATGGATTGTGCCGTACGTCAAGCCCTGAACCTCGACCAGTTCGCTGGGTTTGTGCCACTCCACGAAGCAATAGGCCTGCAGATCCCAACCGTCATAGTCCCGAAGCCAGTCCTTGTCACCGTCACCTGAGTGAACGCCATTACGCTCGACCACCTCCCCAGCGGCGACAATATGACCTAACCCCCTCTTGAGGAGGATTCTATCGCCAGGCCTGACCCGCTTCATGCGGTCACATTGCTTGTGCCCACCGACGAAAGCCAAACCGTACCGGATGAAATCCTCGCTGTACTCCCGCCCCTCCGCTCCTGCCGCGATTTGCCAGTAGGTGATGTCGTTGGTCACGTCCTAACCTCCCTGAGGTTCGGCTTGGGGGCACTGAGCGTGGACAGCACGGACATCGCTGGCGTCGTGCAGGCCTGATAGTCCACATGCGCACGACACAGGCGAGACGCCTGCGCTACTATCGCGCCCTCCGCCCCCCCCTTTCTTGAGTATCTCCTCAATCCCTTCCGTCTTATCTTCCGGCAGCGACTCAGGCTCGTGCTCTTGGTGGATCTTGGCCCCCGGGCCGGATCCCCTTGCCGCGCACGACACAGGCAAGATGCCTTCAGCTTCTGGCCGCCCGCACGTACAAGACACGTACTCGGCGGGAGCAGTCCGAGACCCACTCGTTCGTCAGCTTGGACTGGTCTGCGCACATTGCCTGGACATCGGCCAGTACCTGTTGGACCTCACGGCACAATGGGGCTGGGAGGTCGCCGGTCTCGCAGGCCGCTTTGATGTGCAGGAGTAGGCGGGCTGTCTGGATGCCCGCGCGTAATGCCTCCCAGCGGATGGAGGGGATGATCTCCTCT
>JALGTI010000418.1 GCA_029821455.1 Candidatus Zipacnadia bacterium
AGCCTGGTGGTTGCCGGTGTCCCACCGTTGCGATTTGAGCCAGACAGCCTGGGGGCCTTGCTTCTGGGTGCGCGCACGAAGGTGCCGCTGTTTCCGCTGGGTGGGGGGCTGTGTGGAGCCAGCGCGCCCATAACCATGGCCGGTGCAGCGGCAATCAAAACAGCCGAAGGGATGCTGCAGTTGTGCCTGGCCCAGTTGGCAGAGCCAGGCTGTCCGATAGTATGGGCCACCGGCGGGCAGCCGATCATGGACATGCGCGTGGCCGACATGGCCGAGGCCGGCCCTGAGGACTGCCTGGGGACTATCGCGACCGCCCAGGTAGGCGAGGCTCTGGGCCTGCCGACCTACACTTGTTCGTTTCATGCCGACTCCAAGCGCTCCGATGTCCAGCTTGGGGCCGAGAAGATGGCCGGCATTATCGCCTCGATGCTCAGCGGTCAGTGCTGCAGCATAAACGCCGGGGCCATCGCCAAGTGCGCTGTGGCCAGCTATGAGCAGATGGTGATTGATGACGAGATTCTGGCCTTTGCGCGCCGTCTTTCTGCAGGCATTGAGGTTAACGACGACACATTGGCACTCGATGCGATACGGGAGGTCGGCCACGGCGGCAGCTTCCTGGGTACGGAGCACACCGTTACGCATCTTCGCACCGGCGAGAACCTCTACCTGGAAACATTTGACCGCACCAATCCGAAGAGTGAATACGAGGACATACTCGACCGCGCCCACAGAAAAGCTGAAGAGCTGATTGCTCAGCACCAGCCGGCGGCCCCGCCGGAGCATTATGCAGCCTTGAGGACATACTACCAGCAGGTGGCCGGCCAGGAGGCACCGTAGACCCAATGGCGGCAGGCGGATATGGCACGGAGGGGCTGAATGGGGACGCGGCTCCAAAGGAGACGCAGGGGGCCCCATCCAGCCCGTATGTCAGGAAACAGCCGGCCGGGCGTGGGCTGGATGCTTCGCGTTCAGCCCCTCCGCGCAGGCGACCTGCCGAGGGCCTGGGCATCTACATCCATTTCCCCTTTTGCCTGCACAAGTGCGCGTACTGTGACTTCAACTCCGAGGTGGCGGATGACGACCTGCGGGCGCTTTATCTGCGGACACTGAAGGCAGAGTTGTCGCGGGACGGCCCCACCCTCCACAGACGCACAGAAGACATTTCACAGGCGGCGAAGGCTCGTGTGACCAGCATCTACCTGGGCGGCGGAACGCCGACGGTGTACGAGTCCAGAGAATTGACCGAGATACTGGCGCTCGTGCGAGACATCTTCGCCCTAGACGAGGACGCCGAGATTAGCTGTGAGGCAAACCCCGGCACGGTGACCGAGGCGTCGCTGCGTGAGTTGCACCAGGCCGGCGTGAACCGGATCAGCATTGGCGCACAGTCCTTCAATGATGCGGAGTTGGCACTGCTGGGACGCATTCACACGGCCTCGGAGGCAGCCCAGGCAATTCAGGCGGCACGGGCGGCCGGCTTTGCGAACCTGTCTATTGACTTGATGCGCGCCTTGCCGGAGCAGAGTCTTGCGCAGTGGGAGCACACGCTTGACAAAGCGCTGGAGCTGGCTCCCGACCACCTGTCATGCTACGGCCTATCCATCGAGCCGGGAACGCCCCTGGCGCGCCAAGTCGAGCGTGGGGAGCTTGTGCCACTTGACGACTATGGAGCTGCAGAGATGTTCATATTCACACACGAGAAGCTCACTGCCGCTGGCTATGAACACTACGAGATTTCCAATTTCGCGCACCCGGGCAAGCGCTGCCACCACAACCTGCTCTACTGGCGCAACAAGTCGTATCTGGGCTTCGGTGCGGGTGCCTGGAGCTATGTAGACAGAGAGCGGTTCCGCAATATCGCCGGCCCTGAGGCATACTGCCGCATGGTGCTGGAGGAGGGCGAATTGACAGCAGAAAGCGAGTGCCTTGAACCACAGGCTGCGCTTGGCGAGGCGGTGATGCTGGGACTGCGGCTTGCTGAGGGCGTGGACCTGGCCAAACTGGGAGCGGGGTTCGGGCTCGACTGGCGGCAGCTCTACGACGATGCCGTTGATAAGGCAATGGCAACCAGCCTGCTGGAGGCAGATGGCGAGCGTTTGCGTCCGACCTTACGCGGGATGTTGCTCAATAACGAGCTGGCTGCCCTGTTTATCTACTCTCGTTAGCCAGAGCCATCCCGGTGTTGGCCTCGATAGGGCAGCGCAAACGAGTGGCTATGTACTTCGATACGTGAGGAACCCACCTAGGTCCTTGATCCGGGGCACAATAGATGGACGACATACCTTTGGAACTTGAGTATCTTCCAACTGCCGAGCCGGAGCGCGCGGTGCTGGTGGGGATCGAGCCGCTGCGCGGCGAGGGCCGGCGCTCGATGCAGGAACTAATTGACCTGACCAAAGCAGCCGGGGCCATACCGGTGGCCCTCCTGATCCAGAAGCGC
>JALGTI010000419.1 GCA_029821455.1 Candidatus Zipacnadia bacterium
CGCAGGCTGGAAGCCTGCGCTACCGGACATTTGGCACCACTGAGCAACAACTACCCCAGAATACCCTGTTCTAGCATCTGCGCGGCGATCTGGACGACGTTGGTGGCCGCGCCCTTGCGCAGGTTGTCGGCCACACACCACAGGTTCAGTCCGTGCGGTACGGTCTCGTCGTCTCTAATGCGGCCCACCAGCACCATATCCTTATACTCATCGCGCAGCACATCGGCCTGAGTGGGGTATTGAAGCTCCTCAGGGGCATTGCGGAACTCAATGGCGTTCGGGTCATCAGTCGGCCCATCAATGACCACCACACCCGGTGCCTGGGCCGGGTCGCTAAGTATCTGCCGGGCAGTGTCCGCATCCAGCGACTTTTCAAACGCTATGTTGATGGCCTCGGCATGGCCAATCTGCACCGGCACTCGCACTGCCGTGGCTGTCACCTTCAGGTCTGGCACACCCATAATCTTGCGCGTCTCATTGACCATCTTCATCTCTTCCTTGGTGTAGCCATTAGGAAGGAAGCGGTCAATGTGCGGGAGGCAGTCCAGGGCGATGGGCCGGGGGAAGATACTGGGGTCGCAGTTATCCACGCAGCCACATTCCAGCAAGCGCTCCAGTTCCTCACACAGTTCCGTTTGAGCGGCCCCGCCCCAGCCGGACACAGCCTGATAGGTGGATACAACAACGCGTTTGATCGTCGCCGCCTGATGCAGCGGCCAGATAGCCACTACCATCTGGATGGTTGAGCAGTTGGGGCTGGCGATGAGCTTTGTGTCCGGAGTGACCGCCTCCATATTCACCTCCGGCACCACCAGGGGCACATCTGGATCCATCCGAAAGTCAGAGCCGTTGTCAATGCAGTAGCAGCCGTAGCGCTCAATGGCAGGCTTAGCCCAGGTGGCGCTCGCCCCCTTAGCCCCCTCGCGGCCTGCGAAGAAGACCACGTCCAACCCTTCAAAGAATTCCAGCGAGTTTTCGAAATCGTCTTCGCTCAGGGCCTGGACCGCAAACTCCTCGTCACCCAGGGTCTCGGTGCGCGCCCGGGTTGCCGCCACACACAGGTCACCGGCCAGCGGGAAGTCCCGCTCCTTCAGACATCTGACAATTCTGTCACCAACCGGGCCGACACCGACCAAACCTGCACGTACCGACATACAGATCACTCCAAGTGCAATGAGAATTCATCACGGCAGAATACTGTTTGGCCACGCTCGTCAATCCATTATACTATCCAGGCCCTGGACGAGGCCCTCAAGCCCGCGCACCTTGCGGATGGCCAGGAGTACCCCCGGCATGAAGCACTCCCGGCTGGTGGTAATGTGCTCGATGCGCAGCACCTCACCACTGCCGCCCAGCACCACCTCCTGATTAGCCACATAGCCCGGCATTCGCACAGCATGGACAGCAACGCCGTGATAGTCACTGCCCCGGCTGCCTTCAAAGCCTTCATGCTCCGTCGCGGGCTTGACTGCCAAGAAATCCTCGCCTTTGGCCGCTGTCATTCGCTGGGCAGTCGTTGCGGCGGTGCCGGAGGGCGCATCTTTCTTGTTCTCATGGTGGCGCTCGATAATCTCGGCGTATTCAAAGCTGGGGGCGGCTTCTTCAGCGAAGCGCATCATCAGGTTGGCGCCGATGCTGAAGTTAGGCGCAGCAAAACACGGTGCGCCCTTGGAGCGCGCCATCTTGTCAATAACCTTCAGGTCCGTCTCTGAGAGGCCAGTGGTGCCCACTACGCACGCCACACCCCTGTCTAAGGCCGCCTCGATATTGTCCATCACCACGGCTGGCGTGGTGAAATCCACCAGCACATCGGGGCTGCTTTCCTCGATAGCGGCGACCAGGTGTCCTGAGATGGTAAGATCCGCCGGGGCCAGCGGTGCTGCCTCCGTGGCCGGATGGCCCTGGCCGGCAGGGTCCACCGCCGCAACTAGCTCCAGATCCTCGGCCGCTGAGACCATCTGCATAACCAGGCGTCCCATGCTCCCCCACGCCCCTGTAACCAACACACGGATACTGTCCACGGCAATCACCTCTGAGTGATAAAGCTCGGATAGTGAGAGCCAAGTATAGCAAATCTGTTATGCGCAGAGCAAACGCCGCCGGGCGGGGGTCATTCGCTGGGTGGCAGGTCGAGCTTGATGTGCAGGTCGCGCACGGCCTGCGGGTCAGCCGGGGATGGCGCGCCGCTCATCAGGTCCTGGGCGCGCTGGGTCTTGGGGAAGGCGATGACCTCCCGGATGTTCTCCTCGCCCGCCAGCATCATCACCAGGCGATCGAACCCTGGCGCAATGCCACCATGGGGCGGGGTGCCGTACTCGAAGGCCTTCAGCAGGAAGCCAAAGCGCGCTTCAGCCTGCTCGGGGGTAATGCCCAGGGCATTGAAGACTCGCTGCTGGATGTCGCGGCGGTGAATCCTGATGCTCCCGCTGCCCAG
>JALGTI010000054.1 GCA_029821455.1 Candidatus Zipacnadia bacterium
ACCCAGGGCTGAGGATTCGCCGAGCACGGGTTGCAGGCCCTGGTGATAACCGGCCGGAAGCAGCTTGTCCGCCACTTCAATCAGTTCGAGAGGAGTGGAACTGTCGGGTCTGCCTACCAAGAACGCTGTTTCATCATACAGCTCTTGCCATTTCTCACAAAGCCGGGTGTCCCGCTGTAATAGCAATCCCAGCAGTGCTGCCTGGCGCAGCTTGATATCTGCCTCCTCAGGATCATCAGCCGCTCCCGGGATAATGGGCAGGATTTGACGGCCTATCCACTTGGTAATACGAAAATAGTGCGCCAAGGAGCGATCATCCGCATAGTCTCCGCGCACCTGATAGACCGTGAAGTCTTCCCCCGGCTAGTACCCGACCGGCTCGCCTCGACGCACCTTATCCGCTATGCGTCGCGCTTCGGCAGCCACCTCCCGCGGCACCTTTCGCCCCAACAGCCGAGCAGCCACCGCAAAGAAGACCAGGTTGCGGCGAGCCGCTTCACGCAGATTGCTTTGTGACCGCCGAAACTGGTAGTCCTGGTCGGCAGCTTCCAGCCCTGCCTCAACCAATTCCTCAGTGGTCGGAGCAAGATGGTCCCGTTCGTAATCGTGCAACCCACCGCGAAACAAACAGCCAAACACATACAAGACAGCGTCGGAAGTAATGAAATTGAAATATAGTATCATATAGTGTTGGATACTGAAGGCGGGATAGTCGGACAGTACCACAAACCCGTTCTGCTTCAGCATTTGCTGGGCTGCGACCGGCAGATCCTCAGCAGCAATGGGGGGTCTGCGCCAGTTATCCTTTCGCAGAACTGCCGGCGAACCAGGCAGAGATGCCTGCCGCGAACAGCTAGATAACACAACGACGGTGAGGAGTACAGCGATAGCGACGTACCGGAGGCTCGTACCGTTCACCTGCAAGGATTGTGGACTGCCGACTCTTTGGTTAGTGCCACCGATTATGTCTACCTGCTGTTTGGCCATACAGGACAGATTTCAAACTCGCCCCAGACGCCTCAGCTACCAAGCGGACATCCTTGCCCGCAATCAAATCCTGAATAACGTGACCACCACCGTAGCGGAACTCGCCGGGATGCTCAGTGTTGAGGGGATCGTCCTCGGCCACTCTGAGCAGGCGGGCACCAGCATAGCATTGCACAAATTCCTTGCCTCAACGCCGCCCTGTTGTGGCAGCCGGTCAGCCCTCGCAGACCTGCTGATGAACCTGATCGCAAACGCGGCAGAGGCGATGCCCGAAGGTGGCGACCTGACGCTCAAGACCTGGGATGAGCCAGGTTGGTGCTGCTTGTCTGTAGCTGACACTGGCGGGGGCGGGCCGGATGAAGTTCGGCAACACGCCGTTGACCCGTTCTCCACCACCAAAGGCCCCCAGAGTGCCGGGCTGGGCCTGACGACGGAGCAGGCGGTCGCTCGCGCGGCAGGTGACGAACTATTCCTGGAAAGCCAACCCCGCGGTGGTACCACGATAACAGTCCGGCTGCCGATTGCTACAGAGACCGAGCAGCCAGATCCACCCATGACCGACAGCCTACGCCAAGACGTCGGAAGCCTGCAAGTGCTGGTGGTTGATGATGATCCGGTGGTGCTGGATGTGTTGGGCGATGTACTGGCACTGCTGGGGCATGCGCCGATAACTGCGGCCAGCGGCGCTCAAGTGCTCCAAGCGGCTCACGAGGCGCAACCCGACTTGGTGATAACCGACCTGGGGATGCCCGAGATGACAGGTACACAACTGGCAGAGGCACTCAAGTCACAGCGCGGCGACCTGCCTGTCATCCTCCTCACCGGCTGGGGCGATAGCTTGGTGGCGGGTGAGCAGGATGAGGCTCTGGATCGCATAGTGGCTAAGCCAGTGACAGTTGACGGGCTGCGCGAGGCCATCGCCGCCGTTATGGCGAACAGGGAAGCTCTTGGTGCAAATAGGTAGAGCGACAAGATCGCCCACAGGCGTCTGACGGAAATTCCTCAACCCGCTGCCACATTTATTCTGGAGCATGAAGGTATTGCTGCTGCCCGGCAGGAATACAGCCCCGGCCTCGAGCCTAAAACACCACTACACAGTTTCACAGGAGGGCTACCATGATACGCGTTGGCATAGTAGGCTGCGACACATCGCATGTTGTTGCATTCACCACTCGGCTCAACCATGTCGGGGTTGATGAGGACCAGTGGGTGGATGGCTGCAAGGTCGTGGCAGCGTGGCCGGGGACCTCGGAGGTATCCCCGGAGCGGATAGACGGCTTCGTGGAGCAACTTTCCGGCTGGGATGTCGAGATCGTTGATGAGCTGGAGGATATGATTCCCAAGATTGACTGCGTGCTGATAGAGTCGACGGACGGCAGTGTGCACCTGCGCAACGCTACGCCGTTCATCGAGGCGGGAATGACTACCTACATTGACAAGCCCTTTGCCAGTTCTTTTGCGGATGCGGTGAAGATTGTCGAGCTGGCAGAGCGGCACAATGTGGGTCTGTTTTCCTCCTCGTCGTTGCGCTATGGGATGGAGGTACAGGAATTCAAGAGCCGGGAGCAAGAAACGGGCAAGGTGCTGGGCGCCAATGCCTATTCCCCCTGCTCACTTCATCCACGCAATCCCGGAATGTACAACTACGGTATTCATGGTCTGGAGACGTTGTATGCTCTAATGGGACCGGGCTGTGAGTCGGTGTGCTGCGTCTTTGACGAGGGCGCTGAGGTAAGTGTGGGGCATTGGACGGATGGACGGATCGGAGTGATGCGTGGTACCCGCGAAGGCGCACACGCTTACGGCTTTCAAGTCTGGTGTGAAAACGCGGTCGAGGCTCATTTCATTGATGCGGGCAACATCTATCGCGAACTACTCAAGCGCATCGTGACCTTCTTCGAAACCGGCCAGTCCCCGGTGCCCATCGAGGAAACGCTGGAGATAATCGCCTTCATTGAGGCCGCAATGATCTCGGCTCAGGCCTCAGGAGAACGCACAGAGCTTTCAACGCCCTAAGCGCAGATTGTCTCACCCCCCCTCGCCCCCTCTCCTTGCAGGAGAGGGGGCATAACGTGGCGAAAGCAGGAACGCTACACTCAAGCCAACCTCATTCGGGAGGCCAGGACCATTGCACCTGCCTGATAAGCTGGTCAACAGCTTGGACGAACTCCGTGAGATCGTTGAGAGCCTGCGCGCCCGCGGCAAGCGCATAGTATTCACCAACGGCTGCTTTGATTTGGTTCACCGTGGGCATCTTGAATACCTTTACGCCGGGCGCGGACTGGGAGATGTGCTGATTGTGGCGGTGAATGGCGATGCGTCAGTCAGGACGTTGAAGGGAGCCGAACGACCGGTTATGCCGGAGACGGACCGCGCCTTCCTGCTGGCCGGCTTTGAATGTGTGGACTACCTATACATCTTCGATGCGAAACGTTGTCCTGAGGTGATAGCGACGGTCAAGCCGGACATCTATGTGAAGGCCAAGGATTACACACCAGAGACTCTCGACCCAAGTGAGAGAGCAGCGTTGGAAGAGTGCGGCGCTGAGAAGGTCTTTCTGGAGCCTATCGAGGGCTATTCAACCAGCGATATCATCCGCAGGATCAAGGAATTACCGGGGTAGTGTAAGACAGTAGGGGCGCGATTCATCACGCCCTCTGGCACCATCATATGTTAGGCGTGACGAATCACACCCCTATCGGGGACGCCGATGGCAATTGCCGAATACGGTGGCAAGGTCATCTTTGACAGGAGGCAGGGAATGGAATACCGAAAGCTGGGCGATAGTGAGCTAGAAGTATCCGTCATTGGCTATGGGTGCTGGGCAATGGGCAAGCGGTTTTGGGGGGATGATGTTGATGACGAAGAATCCATCCGTGCCGTGCACCGAGCCCTTGAACTGGGAATTACCCTGTTCGACACGGCGGATGTATACGGAATGGGGCACTCTGAGCGCGTGCTTGGCGAGGCGCTCAAAGGCCACCGCGATGAGATGATCATCGCTACCAAGGGCGCCCGCGTGTGGGATGAGGAAACGCTCGAAGTCACCGGCAGCGACATCTCCGCTGGGCATATGATCAAAGCTTGCAACGACAGCCTGGCGCGGCTGGGCATTGACTGCATTGACCTGTATCAGGTGCACACTTCCTACGAGGGTGCGCCCATCGAGGAATGTGCCGAGGCGCTGGTCAACCTCCAGCAGGAGGGCAAGATCCGCTATATCGGTGTCTCCAACTATTCGGTACCGGATATGCAGCGGCATATTGCCACGGCCCCTCTGATCTCCCTCCAACCGCCCTATAATATGCTCACGAGGGGTATCGAGGAGGAGATTCTCCCCTTCTGCATCGAGCACAATATCGGCACGCTCGTCTATGGCCCGATGGCCCAGGGACTGCTAAGCGGTAAGTATAGAGAAGGGGCGACCTGGCCTGAGAGCGACATGCGACACAATAGCCCTCGCTTTCAGGGCGAGCAGTTCGAGCGGAACCTAGCGGCAATTGAGCGGTTGAAGGCAATTGCCCAGGCCGACGGTAAGACCGTGGCGCAACTAGCGGTGGCCTGGTGTCTCAACCAGCCAGGTGTGACAGTAGCGCTCTGCGGAGTCAAGCGACCCAGCCAGATCGAGGAGACGGCTGCCGCTGCGGGTTGGAAGCTATCGGATGACGAACTGGCTCAGATTGACTGCATAATCACGGAAACCGGGGCAGGCTAGTGGCGCGACGCAAGCTGGTGGTGGCGACCAGGAACCCTGGCAAGCTGCGCGAGCTGTGCGCATTGCTGGGGGATTTGCCGCTGCAGGTGGTATCCATTGCCGACCTGGAGCTGTCATTTGAGGCCGACGAACCATTCGACACCTTTGCCGAAAATGCCGCACACAAGGCGCTACTGGTGGCCAGGGGTACTGGTGAATTGGCGCTGGCCGATGATAGTGGTCTGGAAGTGGATGCTCTTGACGGGAAGCCCGGGGTTTTATCCAGCCGCGTGGCCGACAGTGACCCGGAGCGTATCCGCTGGCTGCTCGAACAGATGAAAGACCTGCCCGATGAGCAGCGGAACGCACGCTTTGTGTGCGTAGTCGCTTTGGCTGGACCAAGTGGGTTGCTTGGCTCCTGGGAGGGCATTGTCGAGGGTCGCATAATCCGCCAGCCTTGCGGTGATAACGGCTTCGGCTACGACCCGGTGTTCTACTATGCACCCTTCGCGTTGACCTTTGGCCAACTGGAACCCGAACGCAAGAATCGGGTCAGCCATCGAGGTATGGCATTGCGGCAGTTAAAGGCGGCTTTGCCGGCTATTCTGCGGCAATTCGAAGGCACGTAAAGCAGTGAGTGCAGTAGCTACTGGCACGAAACTGAATCTACTGATGTGCATTACCCCCCGGCATTTCTCTGGGGCTGAGCGGGTGCTGGTAAACCTGGCCAGTGGCCTGCAGGAGCGCGGCCATCAGGTGCTGGTATTGACCAAGCCCCAGGAGCGGCTGGTGGAAGAGCTCGGTCACCGGTCGGTGCCGGTGCGGGCCGTGCGTATCGGTGGCAAACTAAACCGCGCAGCACCATACCGCATCACCCAGGCGGCCCAGGAAATCGAAGCCGACGTCATCTATACGGTACTCTCATCTGCCAGCTTGTGGGGAGGCTACGCAGGGCGGCTAGCCGGCTTGCCCGTCGTATCGAATGTACACGCCCTCAACAGCCGTGTGTGGTACGGACAGGCCACGCGCGTTATAGCATGCTCGTGGGGAGTACAGCACCACCTAGTGGAACACGGAGTCCCCGAAAGCAAGATTGAGGTGATCTATAACGGAGTAGATCCAGCAAGGTTGCAGGGTCTACGGCCCGGTCCTGAGGTGCGACGGGATCTGGGTGTGGCCCAGGATGCCCCGGTCATATGTGCGGTAGCTCACTTGCATAAAAAGAAGGGACATCGCTACTTGCTGGAAGCAGTCAGTCACCTGGTGCGCAGGCACCAGGGACTGCAGTTGCTCTGCGTAGGCCGTGACAGTGGACAGCAAGCGGTACTGCAGCGTCAGGCAGTAGCGTTGGGCATTGCTGATCGGGCGCGGTTCCTGGGTTTCCGGCCGGATGTGCTGAGCGTGGTGAATGCCTCCGATATCGTGGTGTTGCCCTCGGTTGCCAAGGAAGGCCTGGGAATGGCACTTACCGAGGCCGCATTCCTGGGCAAGCCGACGGTCGGCACTGACATTCCCGGCGTCAGAGAAGCCCTGGTGGGTGGCGAGACAGGATACCTCGTCCCGCCGGCCGATGCGGATGCACTGGTGCAGCGGTTGGATGAGCTGTTGAGCGACGCCGACCTGCGCAAGAGCATGGGTCAGGCAGGCAGGGAGTGGGCGCCCCGAACATTCAGCCTCCAGCGTCAGCTTGAGCTGACGGAGGCAGCGTTTGCTAGGGCAATGACCCTCCACACAAAACGGCTGGGCGATAGATGAACGATCCCGATCAGCCTGAGAAGACACGCAGCAGGTGGCAGGGCGGTGCCATATTCCTGCTATGCCTGGTCTTGTACGTAATGACTGCCAGTGGCCAGGTCAGATCGTGGGATGCGCGGACGATGTTGGCCTCGGCCAAGGCGCTGGCGACCGCGGGGACCTGGCAACTCACCCCAGAACAAGCAGAAGGTTTGTGCGGAGTGGTTGAAGTTGAGGGGCGAGGTCTGCAGGCGATCTTTGCGCCAGGTTACCCGCTGACATTGGTGCCGGCAGTCCGTCTTGGGATAGCGCTAGCGGCCATCTGGGACGCCCCGGTGCCTCGGCGCTTTGTCGTCGAATTCCCCGCCGCCTTTGTCAATGCTGTGCTTACCTCCCTCACTGTGTTGCTCTTATGGCATTCTCTAATGCTGTTAGCCTTGAGCAGTCGGCGCGCGGCCATTTTTAGCCTCGCTTACGGCCTGGGCAGTCCTGCATTGGTTTACGCCAAGTGCGCCGGCAGTGCGCCCTTGACGATGCTTTGCGTAGCCACCGCCATTCATGGTCTGATTCTCTGGCGCCGGAGCTTGCGGTGGGGGTACTGCGCCGAGGCTATCCTGGCCTCGGGGGTCGCGGGATTGACCCGCTACCCGTTTTTCCTTTTGGTCCCAATCATCGCGGTAGCCGCGTTCTTCAGTGCCCCGCGAGCCAAGAGAAGCGCGGCAACTGCAGTTGTCCTGCTGTGCGCTGGCCTGGTGGGGGCGTTGTTACTGTGGAACAACAGCGCGCGGTTCGGCAGTCCCTTCACCAGCGGATATTCGCTGTTACTGGGAGGCGCGGTAGCCGCGAATTTTGCGTATTCCCCTCTCGAAGTTCTGGGAGGCATTGGCATGCTGACAGTCAGTCCCGGCCGGGGCTTGCTCATCTATTGCCCGTTGCTGCTTTGGGCGCTTGTGGCAGTTGTTTCGCCTCGAAAAGAAGCTAAACCCCTGATCATTGTCCTGGCCGGCACAGTCGCTATCTTCACCGTTATCTTTGGCGCGTATCGGGAACTGATAGTCGGAGGACCGATTTGGGTCGGGGGGTGGGGCCCACGGTTCGTCATACCCGTCGTGCCGTTGGTAGTGCTGCTGGCGGCGTTAGGTTATGAAAACCTGAAGCAATGGGCTGGCAAGAGGAAAGCACTGCTTGCATTGGTGATCATCGGCTTCCTGGCCAACGTCCCTGCGATTGTGCTCAACTATCGCCGCGCGGACCGCGAGTTCCGTTTCTTGAAAGCAGAGGGCCGGCAGATGAGTGAGGCCTGGAGTGTGCGTGGCTCACCGCTAGTGCTGCAGTGGCAGGCGGTCGCACATCTGATTGGCATTGGAGAGTATCCACAGCCACGAGATCCGATCGCCCAGGGAATCCGTGCGGAGATAGAAAGCGCACCTACGCTGTCGCTGCCGGACTTGTGGTGGGTCTATTACCTAAATAGAGATTCCATAAATATGGAGAGGCGCATCGCCGCAGCTACGAGCAACGCTTTGTGCCTGGTCCCGTGCCACTCAATTGCGCGGGCTACACAGTTCCCCGCAGTTCCCGCAGCTCGTTGATTTCGTCTCTGATGGCGGCAGCGCGTTCGAACTCCAGGTTCTCGGCGGCCGCCTTCATCTCGAACTCCAGCGCCTCAATAATCTGCGCCAGGTCGTCTGCGGCTATCTCTTCAGGGACGCCGCTGGGCACAACCTCCTCGACGATGCGCTTCCGACGTTCTGCCTGGGAGCGGATCGTGTCGCGCACCGCCTTCTGCACCGTCTGGGGGGTGATGTCGTGCTCCTCATTGTAGGCAATCTGCTTCTTGCGGCGGCGCTTGCATTCATCTATCGCGGCCTGCATCGAGGCGGTGATGCGGTCGGCATACATAAGCACCTCCCCCTCAACATGACGCGAGGCGCGGCCCATTATCTGTATCAGTGAGGTCTCAGAGCGCAGGAAGCCCTCGCGGTCGGCATCCAGGATTGCCACGAGTGACACCTCGGGCAGGTCGAGGCCCTCACGCAGCAGGTTGATGCCAACCAGCACATCAAACTCACCTAGGCGCAGACTCCGCAGCAGTTCGCTACGCTCCAGGGTCTCAATATCCGAGTGTAAATAGTGCACCCGAATGCCGGTCTCCGCCAGGTATTCGGTCAGGTCTTCAGCCATTCGCTTTGTGAGGGTAGTGACCAGCACCCGCTGCTCCTTATCAACCCGCGCCTTGATCTCGGCGATAAGGTCATCAATCTGGCCCTTGGTCGGCCGCACCGCCACCGGCGGGTCAACCAGCCCCGTCGGGCGCACGATGAGTTCAACCACCTGCTTTGCATTGCGCAGCTCATACGGTCCCGGCGTGGCCGAAGTATAGATGACCTGCTTGCGGCGCTGTTCCCATTCGCTAAAGGTCAGGGGCCGGTTGTCATAAGCTGATGGCAGCCGAAAGCCCCATTCGACCAGACTATCCTTGCGGGAGCGATCGCCCTCGTACATCGCCCCAAGCTGGGGGATTGTCTGATGCGACTCATCAATGATCATCAGGAAATCGGCGGGGAAGTAGTCCAGCAGCGTATAGGGCGGCTCACCAGGCCGGCGGCCGTCCAGGTGACGCGAGTAATTCTCGATGCCCTGGCAGTAGCCAATCTCGCGGATCATCTCCATATCATAACGGGTGCGCTGCTCCAGGCGCTGTGCCTCCAGCACGCGGCCCTGCTTATCATAGTAGGCCAGGCGCTCTTGCAGCTCCTGCTCGATGCGCCCCAGCGCGCGCTCGATGCGCTCGGCTGAGGCGACAAAATGCGTAGCCGGGAAGACCATGAGATGCTCCTTCTCCTCCACTATCTCCCCGGTCAGTTCGTTAAGTACCATTATCTTTTCAATCTCATCGCCGAACATCTCGATGCGGGTGATAAGGTCACTATCCACCGGATGGATTTCGATGACATCGCCGCGCGCACGGAACTCGCCCCGGTCCGGTGCGATGTTATTGCGGCTGAACTGCATCTTCACCAGTTGGCGGAGTATCTCATCGCGGTCGAGCGTCTCCCCAACCCTTAGCTGCAGAGAGACCTCCTCGTACTGCTCCGGCGAACCCAGGCCAAAGATGCAAGAGACAGAGGCGACCACGATGACATCGCGCCTGCTCATCACCGACTGGGTCGTCGCATGCCGCAGGCGGTCAATCTCATCGTTTATCTGCGCGTCCTTCTCAATGTAAGTGTCTGTCTGCGGCAGGTATGCCTCGGGCTGATAGTAGTCGTAGTAGCTGACAAAGTATTCCACTGCATTGTTGGGGAAGAATTCCTTGAACTCCGCGCATAGTTGGCCGGCCAACGTCTTGTTGTGAGCGATGACCAGGGTAGGGCGCTGCACCTGTTCTATAACCTTGGCCATAGTGTAGGTCTTGCCTGAGCCGGTGATGCCGAGCAGCACCTGCTCGCGCAGGCCGGCCTCAATCCCTGCGGCCAGCTTCTCGATTGCTTCGGGCTGGTCACCCTTGGGAACATATTCGGAAATCACTTCAAACTGGGGCATCGGAACCTCCAGCTACCATTATGCTGCGCCATATTATACAACGGGATGCGCAGTCTGACCATTCTTGCCCTTCATCAGTCTCTTGCACTTACGCATCGCGGGGAGCCCCCGCACCACGGGGCTTGACAGAAGCACTTGTTTGCTATACGGTATCAGGAAATCAGAATACTCTCATAATGCCCCAGCCATATCATGCGCCAGGAAGTGGATGAACATAAAGTCGTGGCCAGCGCCTTCAAGGCACTCGGGCATGCGACCCGCCTGCGGCTGCTCAAGAGTATGCTGGAGGGGCCACTGTGCGTTCGCGACCTCCAGCATAGCGTGGGCCAGAGCCAGTCAAACATCTCTCAGCACCTGGCAGTGCTGCGTAACCACGGCCTAGTCATCTCCGAACGCCGAGGGAATATGACCTGCTATCAACTGGCTGATCAGCACATTGCGGAGCTAATCAGTCTGGCCGAAGAGGTATTCGGTAAGACTACCTGAGTAAAGGTGGGAACCACTAGGTGAACTCGGACTCTGAGGCGGAGGAATTGTTCCAGCGGGCAATACAGCGCTTTCGGGAGTTGCAGCGAGAACGACCACAGGAGATTGGCGCGTTCGTCGAATATCTCAAACACGCGCGCGCGGACGGGGCACTCTCGGCCAAGACCAAAGAGCTTATGAGTCTGGCCATATCCTTAGCGACCCATTGCATCCCATGTGTGATATGGCACACTAGGATGAGTCTAAAGCGTGGTGCGAGCAGAAACGAGATCTTGGAGACGGCGCTTGTGGCAATAGGCATGGGTGGCGGCCTGGCATACACGCAGACGATGTATCTGCTTGAGGCATTGGAAGCCTGGGAGAAGGCATTGGAGGAAGACAATGCGAAGGCGTAATCGAGGGAGAAGACCCCGACAGTATAGTTCGGTGCTAGCGGCAAGGCTGCCGATAGGCCAGGGGGGTGGTCCAATTGCAACGGGGGGGTGGCCTACCGCTACAGCAGTAAGAGAGGTGGCCCAGGTTGATGCGCAATTGTGTGTCGGCTGTGGGCAATGCGTACAGGTATGCCCGACCGGGGCTATTTCCTTAGATGTCGAAGCCAAACCGCGCGTCAACGCCAGCCTCTGTCAAGGCTGCAATGCATGTGCCTCCCAATGTCCTACAGCGGCCATTCGAATGGTGCCTGTCCAGCATACTGTAGCAGGTACGTGACGAAGATACTAATCTCCATCTTAGTACCTGATTTAGCAGCAAGCGCTAAATGTTAAGCTTATAGTGCTGGCTTGGCGTAGAGGCGACAACGGAAATGCGAAGGGTGCGAAGCGGTCCGAGCATAGCAGAGTTCTTGCACTACTACGTGCTAGTGTTATTGGATAACAAACAACAGACGAAACGGGAACTGATACAGTCGATCAAGGAGGAAAGTGCGGACAATCGCTCCTATCGGCGCAATGGTGTGTTATGGGTCGCCAGTGAGGAGATGGATAAGGCGCTCCGTGGCCTCGAGCGAGCCGGATTGATTGAAGCGGCCCGGGATGGCAAGTGGCGGATCAGTGCTGCCGGCCGGCGCATGCGGGCAAAGCATGAAAAGGAACGTGAGGAAGAAACTGACGCCAAGGAGCGGGCCGCAGCCGTACTGGTCGAGTTGATGGGACCAGCCAGGTCTGATGACCGTGTCCTGGATGTCGGCACAGGCGAAGGCTTCCTGGCATTCAAGTTAGCAGAGCAGGGCTTTAGCGTACTGGGGATTGACTCGGGCGCACACGATTATTCTAAGGACAGTATTGAGAAGGCCAAAGAGCGGGCTCGTACGCGCGGGGGCAGGGCGGAGTTCCAAAAGGCGGATGTAACGCAACTGACAGAATTGCAATCAACCTTTGACTATGTGGTGAGTAGTCAAGCGGTGCATTGTATGAATGACCAGTGGGCCTGCCTGCGTGCTATTCATAGATTGCTCAAGCCTGGAGGCCGGTTCCTTTGTGTCGACTTTGCAGTCGGGCTCAAAGGCTTCTTAGCTCATGGGTTCCATGACTTCCTTGCAATCTCGCGTGAAGAGTGGGAGGAACTCCTACGCCAATGTGGGTTCCAAGGCGTGCAGATCTATGAGATAGATGACTACATGGTAGTCGAAGCGCGAAAAGCGCCCGAGTTCCGAGATGAACAGCTATATGGAAGTCGTTGAGGGTCATATTAACGTTGCCAGAAGGACTATGGAATGCCACTGTACGAATATCACTGTGTGAAGTGTGGAGAGACATTCGAAAAGCTGGTATCACTGCGGGACCGCACCAAGGCCCCTGCCTGTCCCGAATGCAGCTCAAAGAAGGTGGAACGGTTGGTCTCGTCGTTTGCCGTAGGTGGGCCCAGCAGCGGGCAAAGCAGCCTGGGGAGTAACTGCCCCACAGGCACCTGTAATCTGGACTATTGAAGCCCTCATTCGCCAGGGGTGCTGATTGGTCTTGTGATCTTCTGTAAGGGCGTGATTCATCACGCCCACATACGCCAGCAAAGCTCGGGCGCGATGAATCGCGCCCCTACAAGATTATACTACGCGCAAAGGAGACTACGAAGATGACCTCGCGAGAAAGGGTCCTGATGGCGCTTCAGCATGAAGAGGGTGACCGCATACCGATGACTGATAGCCCTTGGGTAGCAGCAATTGAGCGTTGGCACGACGAAGGGCTGCCGAGGGAGGTTAACCCCGCAGAATACTTCGACTACGAGATGGTTGGCTTTGGCGCCGATACTTCCCCGCAGTTCCCCATAGAGATAGTTGAGGAGGATGAAGAGTATATCGTCAGAACTACGAACTACGGCGGGCTGCGGCGCGACCACAAAGACTACTCCTCCACTCCTGAGATCATTGACTACCCCTGCAAAACGCGGGAAGATTGGGAGCGCATCAAGGAGCGTCTCACGCCAGATCGTAAGCGAGTTGACTGGGAAGGCGGCTGGCTGGCGGGCACGGCTGAGGATCAACGGGGGGATGACTCAATGTTGGAGACCGGGCGCACCGACCGCCGTCTGGGACTGCCGGG
>JALGTI010000420.1 GCA_029821455.1 Candidatus Zipacnadia bacterium
CCACGCTCTATCACGAACTGTTGCTGTCCCAGGTTAGCTACGATGACCTGCACGGTCCCGCGATAGTCGGCATCAATGGTACCCGGTGTGTTCAGAACCGTTATTCCATGCCGCAGCGCCAGCCCGCTGCGCGGCCTAATCTGGGCCTCATACCCTACTGGCACTGCGATGCGCAGGCCAGTGCTTATCAGCACCCGCGCGCTCGGTTCAAGCACCACCGGCTCAGAGATGGCGGCATACAGGTCCATACCGGCCGCGTGAGGGGTCTGATAGTCGGGTAGCTCCAAACCCTCCGCCTCCGGCATAACCTGAACCTGTATCTGCACGGCGGCCTGCTTGTCTGGAAACATACACAGGCGATTATATCACGAGTGTTACCGAGGCGGCAACTGCGCAGGCAGGTGTATGAGAGGGAACAGTCGAAAATGCTAGCGGCTCGACCGGCAATCATTGCCCACCGTAGGGAGGCACATAACAAGTGCAAGATATCACCATCGCCGCAGTGCAGATGAATGCACCGCTCGGCGAGACGGAGCGCAATCTGGACCAGATAGAGCGCTGGGCGCGGCAGGCGGCCGCCTCTGGTGCTGAACTGGTCTGCTTCCCCGAGCTTTGCATCACCGGCCACTGGTGCGCCGGGGAGGTCTGGTCTGCCGCTGAGTCGGTCCCCGAGGGCCCAAGCTGCCAACGCCTGAACAGGCTGGCCAGAGAGCTGGGCGTCTATCTCTCGGTCGGTCTGGCTGAGTTGGAGGCCGGTGTGGCCTACAATACGCAGGTTATCATCGGTCCTACAGGGATCGTCGGTAAGCAGCGCAAGCTGCACATGTCCGCCGACGAGTATTTTCACTTTCGGATGGGCACACAAATCCCGGTGTTTGACATTGGCAAGTGCAAGCTGGGCATCGGCATCTGCTATGACAACCTGTTGCCCGAGGTCTCGCGCATTGCCGCGATAGAGGGGGCCGAGGTCTACCTGATGCCCCATGCTGCCCGCATCGGCCAGTGGCCTCAGGCCGACCGGCGCCAGCAGCAGGTCGTGGCCGATATCAAAGCGCAGTGGTCGAAGGTCTACGCGGCCCGCGCCTATGATAACGGGATGTACGTGGTGGCCTGCAATCAGGCGGGCCAGGCCGGCCAGGAGCCACTGACAAATCATGGCGGTGGCATTATGGTCTTCGACCCCGAGGGCAAATTGATCGCTGAATCCCGCACCCGCGCCATCGAGGACGAAATGGTCATCTGTCGGCTGGAGGCGGAGGCGTTCGCGCAGCGGCGGGAGGGGCGCTGCTTCAACCTGCAAACGCGCCGCCCAGAGCTGTATGGCCCGTTGGCTGCACCTACTTGCTGATCGCCCACGCATCAGCTTCTCACACAATTCGCTCAAACCCAGCAAAGGAGCAACCGGCTATGGACCTCCAGCTCTTCGATGCCCACTGCTACCTGGGGCGCTTCAAGCACTACGATAGCCCGTACTTCTACTCCAGGGAAGACCTGCTGGCGGAGATGGATCACTTCGGTATCGCTGAAGCGCTGGTCTGCGATACGCTCTCCCGAGAGTTGGACCCCCGGGCCGGCAACCCCCGTATCCTGGAACTGTGCCGAGATGAACCCCGGTTGCATCCGTCGTGGTCATTGGCTCCACCATTACAGTCGCTACCATTCGCGCTGGACGAGCTGCTGGCGCGAATGGCCGAGGCCGACGTGCGGGCGGTGCGCTTCTTTCCAGGCCACCTGAAGTTCTCCCTGGAGCAGTGGTGCATCGGTCAGATCCTCGAGGTGCTGGAAGATGGCCGGGTGCCAGTCTTCTTCGATCCTACTCCTGAACTACGCGCCAACGACCGCGACCTGACCGACTGGGATGCCCTGGTCCGCACCTGCAAGGCACATCCCCACCTGCCGGTCATCGCCACCGAACAGCGTATGTACTGGTATGACCGCACCTGGTATCCGGCCTTGGAGGCCTGCGAGAACCTCCATATCGAGTTAAGCCCGTTCTGGGCGTATAAGGGTATCGAGTTCGTATGCGAAAAGTATGGCGCAGAGCGGCTGATCTTCGGAACCCGCCTGCCAGTGCATGACGCGGGTTGCACAGTGGCACAGCTCCAATATGCTGAGATTTCCGAAGCCGACAAGCAAGCCATCGCCGGGGGTAACTTGCGCCGGCTGCTGGCAGAGGCGCTGCCGGAGCAGGACTCCCAGCCGCCACCGGCCGAGGGCATTAAGCCCACGGCCCCGGAGGCATCAAAGGGCAAGTTGTACCTGGCAATCAGGGAAGCTCAGGAGCCGTTTGAGGGCGAGGTACTGATAGACATTCATAGTCACATCGGCATGGCCGCTCCCTATTACTTACCCGACTCCGAGCCCGAAGAGCTCGTGTACCAGCTTCATCGCCACGGCTTCCAGAAGATGCTGACCTTTAAGATGCTGACCTTTCCTTTCGCCGGTCTCAATGCAGACTGGACGTGGGGCAATGACCTTGCGTACAGAGCCATGCAGCAGTTCCCCGAAACAATACTCCCGTTGGCGGCGGTGAACTTGCACAACGAGGCAGACATGGTGCGGGAGATGGAGCGCTGTTGTGACGAGATGGGTTTTTGGGGGGTGAAGCTGCATCCGTGGTGGAACGAGTATCCTGAGACTGGCGAGCATGTTCGCAAGTGCTGTGAGTTCGTCAACGACCGGGGACTGATAATACTCAACCACGGCTGGGGGCCG
>JALGTI010000055.1 GCA_029821455.1 Candidatus Zipacnadia bacterium
CCCAGTTCGGTCACATCAATGGTTGTCCAGTCCATAGCGACCCGTCCGATGACGGGCACACGCTGACCTTGTAGCAGCACCTCACCCCGATTGGATAGCCGCCTATCATACCCGTCGGCATAACCCAGGGGCAACAGCGCGATGGTGGTCGGCTTCTCGGCGACGAATGTCCCGTCATAGCCCACACAATCGCCCGGCTGCAGCCGCTTGACCAGCGCGACCCTGGCTTTCAGGGCGATTGCCTGCGTCATAGTCGGCATATAGCTGCCATGAGGGTTGCGCGGCAGCCCGTACAGCAGCACACCCGGCCGCACTGCATCCAGCCAGGCCTCCGGATAGCGGACTATGGCGGCGCTGTTGGCCGCGTGCTTGAGGGGGATGCACCGGCCAAAGGTCGCCTCAGCCACGGCCACTGCCTGCTTGAACCGGGCTAACTGGTCAAGAGTGAAGCGTGGATCGGTCAGGGCGTTGGCAAAGTGGGTGAAAGCACCGGCGATCTCAATGCCATCGAGTCGCGGAAGATGGCTGCAAAGCTCCTCGACCTCTTCGGGCTGCGCCCCGTGGCGGCACATCCCGCTGTCAATCTTCAGGTGAATTGGAACCGCACGCCCCAGTTTGGTGCCAACCTCGGAAACAGCCTCGGCCTCGGCAATGGTACTAATGGCAAGGGTGATGTCATTCTGGACAGCGGTTTCCATCGCGTCACGAGGCACCGGCCCCAGCACCAGAATTGGCACAGACATCCCGGCCTCGCGTAGCTCCAGGGCCTCTTCGATGAGGGCTACGGCCAGCATAAAGGCGCCGTTATCCACTATCACCTTTGAGACCTCGACCGCTCCGTGGCCATACGCATTGGCCTTCACGACAGCGATGAGGCCAATCTGTTGCCCCAGTACCGCCTTGATGTTACGTACATTGTCCGCGATGGCCTGCAGGTTGATTTCCAGGTAGGCCGGACGCACGCCGGAATATCCTTCTCTCGCGACAAGAACCCGGGATGAGGCGCTGAAGCATTGTAGTCAGCCGCTGCCGGGCGTGTCAAGGTAAAGACGGTGACAAGAGCTTACTGAACAGGGTGGTTGCTGTGGCGCTGATGAGGTGGGAGGTTGGCCTCGTACTGCTGCAGGTAGGTAAGCACCTCAGCCGAGGCGACTATGGCCACACCGGTCAGCAAGCCAGCCCATAGCGCTGCCTGACAATAGAGCTGCTCGGCCAGCATCGTCCTGACGACATACCAGATGCTCAGCAGCGCTATGAGGCCCAGAGATGCAACGGCCAGGCACGACCCAGCGGCCGGCTGTTCCAGGGGAAAGCTGCCGGTCAAATCAGTCGGCGGCAGGCCCAGTAATGCCACTTCCTCCGGCTCATCTGTGCCCTGAACCCAGTCCTCAAGGGCTTTGTAGAGCTGATGGGTCGCCTCTGCCGTCTGGCGTAGTGTACCACCCTCGCGGGAGGCTACCGTGAACGCCCGGCCCGGCTCTGCCGGCGCGTGCCACTGAACGAAGATGCGTGGCGGCCCGCCGGTGGGGGGCATCATCTCCAAGCGATCTATTGCCTCCCTGCGCAGCACCCACGAAAAGTTGTCGCCACGGAACACCAGAACACCGGGGGCCAGGCACAGGAACCCCACATCCCGGTCGGTCTCGCCTTCCCAACTGCGCAGCCCACTGCCCGGTGAGAAGCCGACGAACTGCCACCCCTCAGCGATTTCGTCGGCCAGCCTGGTTGCCAGATGCCTGCGTAGGGCGGCATTTCCCGCCAGGGGCAGGCGCTCGTGGCACGCCCACAGCAGCATCAACACAACCAGGAAGCAAGCCATGGTCAGGATTATTGCCGCAGGCCCCTGCGGCTCGGGAAGCACGTACGTCAAGAGCCCGATGCCGACAAGAAATGGCCCCACAGCCGACGCCAACAGCACCAGCGCGACAACGATCCGCAGGCGCCGCTTAAACCTCGAATTGAACAGCGTTGCTGTCATCAATGCCTCCAAGCTAACCGTAACCGCGCGCTCAACTACAAGCCGGCCGCCGGCTCGCGCTTGTATCTTTCTCCGGCTTGTGGCAGGGACCTCTGTTGCGAATGCTTACGTCTGCGGGCTAGCCGTATCCCCGGCCGGAGATCGGGCTGCTCTTCCATTAGGGATAGCGATACAACGGGGCCGATTGAGAGGGGAGACATCGCTGTTCAAATAATGAGCAAAGCAATGACCGCAGCCGCCAGCAGCGCCCGGATCAGCTTGTCGCGGTCGCCAGAGGCAATCCCCAGGACACAACCAAGGACCAGCAGCAGCCCAACCACAGCCAGGCGCACGCGGCCATCGCCGAGGGAAGCCGTAGCCACCCAGACCTCAAAGCTTTCATCAGAGGGGGCCTGCGCGAGCCCAACGTCTTCCTGCATCTCATCCGGCTGCAGATAGGTGCGCAGGCGGGTGAGGTAGAACGTGCCCTCTCCCACACCCAGGTCTGTGGCGTGAGCGTTGGCTAGATAGCGGGGCAGTTCGCCAGCGTACTCCACCAGCAGCGAGCCGGCCCCAGCTTCAGCCAGGCTGTTACGGAATTCTCTCTCATAATACTCCGCGAAGTCCCCACCCTTGAAGGGGGAGCTCAGTTTGACCTCCTGGGTATTGAAGTTGTGTGAAATCACCCGGTGGCGGTGAATCACGTATAGCAGGACCTCGACCTCTGCCTTGCTGCTGGCCGCCGATATGCGCAGGGGGAAGACTGGCTCAGGGGTATCGAACCGCAGCCGCAAGGGGTCCATCTCGTCTCCCTCATATTGGCCGTCGCCCAGGCCCGGGGGATCTACGGGATTGCCGTCTTGTCGCCTGGCGGGATTGATTTTGGCGGCCACGAAGAACCACGCCTTGCCCACATAGTAGTCCAGTTCGCCCTGATGCCCGGCAGGATACGCGTAGCCGTTGTTGTTCAGCCACGTTACCAGGTCCGAACTCTCCCCCGCCGAGAGGATGGCAACCTCGTAGTCGTCAACGTGTAGTGTATCCCAGACGTTGACCGATCCGAACTGTTGCGTCCGCGCACCGCCACCACACCCGACTATCAGGCCGCCATTGTATCCGTAGGGCCCCCAGACGTGTGGTTCGGTCAGATAGTACAGGTCATCAAAGATGGACGCATCAGCAGTGGCTATATCGCCGGCCATCACCCGCACCGGGGTGGGTATCACCCACGCAAAGTTGGCACTGTCACCTTCGTATGTGGTCTGCAGAATCAGGGTCTCGCGTCCACTGTCAAAGACGACCACAGCACGCTGGTCGGCAGAGGCAGCGCTGCCGGCAAATGTCGGGAACATCCCGCCATCCGCCCAGGCAACCTGCCCCATACCTAGCAAACACGCCACCAGCAGCACACCACGGCTCATATAACTCATAGTCCTCCACTCCTCGGTTGTTAGGACTGTTGCGAGGCTGTTCGGGTTCCATCGTCAAACGACTTAGGGTAAGTTAAGCCATTCATCTACGAATAGACAGACTGTGCGCCCGCTGGCAGAAGCAGTCACGCGCCCGGTATGGATACAGAGGGCCACGCCAGGCCATCAACTCCTCCCCCGTTGCGAACGAACCTTGGCCATCAATAATTGGGCCTGGTGACCTAAAATCGTGCCGCATGCCTAACTGCGCTTGACATACGGCATCCTGATGGTATAATGAGCTTAGGCAGTCGGTCGTCAGTTCTCCAGTTGACACCTGGAGCAAGTAAGAGAGGGTGGACCATAGTGCGATACGCCAACCGTGGTTTCACGCTAATTGAGTTGCTGGTGGTGATCACCATCATCGCTATCCTGGCGGCGATCCTTTTCCCTGTGTTTGCCCGCACCAAGGAAAAGGCAAAGCAGACGGCCTGCCTGTCTAATATGAAACAGCTTGGCCAGGCCTTCAATATGTATCGGAATGACTACGACGGCTTTATGCCCTATATGGCCCTAGTGGGCTGGGATAACTACTCCGGAAGCTGGGTTTACTATCGCTGGGTACACGCCATATTTGAGTACGTGATGAACAATGATATCTATGCGTGTCCCAGCCAGCCGGTATTTGTGGATGCCAACTCGCGACCGACCCTCAACTCACCTTTGCCGGAGACATCCTACTTCTACTGTTCCTACTATATGACCGACCTTGCTGAGACTAATGTCAAGGATGTCTCCAAGACCATAATCCTGATGGATGGTTGGTACTTCAGGTACGGCGGCGGCACCAACGGGGTTAACTATCCGATGTTCTGGGCCAACCTGGCTGATGCCCAGTACATGGCCGACTGGGTCAACTGGCGCATCACTCCCTACTACGTTGACAGCATCATACTCGATGCAATGCACCGGCATAATGGCCGGGTCAATGTCAGCTACTACGATGGACATTGCAAGTCAGTGAAGTCGGCCAGGCCACAGGACTTCACCCCCGCACTGGACTAACCAGTCGGGTTTGACGTTGCTGGTTGAGGATGGCTCACGGGCCGGGGTCTAGTCCCCGGCCTCAGTTTGCACCGGAACCCCTCGTTGACTTGCTCGCCTCTGGCAATAAGGAGAAGCAATCTCAAATGTCGCCAACCAGGCTGTGGATACTAATCATTATCGCTCTCTTTGTGGTCTCGGTGTTGGTCGGGTTTGCCCCTATCAGACACCTGCACACCGCGGCCGAAGCACCCGCCCACACCTTCACCTATACCTTCACGGAGCCGCTGGTCGAGGACCCCGCCGACCTGGATGCCAAGGCCGAGGAGATTAGGGCGCTGCTAATCTCAGGGGGCATGGCGGAGGACGATATTGAGTATGTCCAGTTCCTCAACGACGACCCCACGCGCCTGGAAGTCGAGACCTACGCCACCAGGTATGAGGAGTCAGAGCGCTTCTTTAGCACCATCACACAGGCCCTGCGAGCCGAGTACCCTGATGTCGCCGGCAGCATGCCCGGTGGCCCGACCGAACGCCCGGTTGCCAAGCTTGGTAACTTCCTGGGCATCTATCCGCTGAAGCCGCAAGTGCGTCTGGGATTGGACCTGCAAGGCGGTGCCCACGTCGTACTCCAGTGCCTGCCGGAGACTGTGATGATTTTCGAGAGTGATGAAGACAAGCCGATGGCAGAATTCGCCCCGGCGGAGGAGGCTGAGAGCGAAGAGGCCGCCGGCTGGCAACCGAAGCACACCAAGGAGAGCCTGGCTCGCAGCGTGCAAGCCGAACTGCTGCGCCGCGGAGCTAGTGAGAAGGGGCTGAAGGTCCAGGTGGTGGCGCCCTATCGCATCCGGGTGGTCACCCGCGCCGAAAACGACCAGGAGGTCAAGCGGCAGAAAAGCGCTGTACAGAAGTTGCTGGCTGACACCTATCCCGACCTGACAATCAAAGCCGAGGTAGCTTCTAGCATCTTCGTCAAGGGTGGAGCCTTCGGCGAGCGTACCGCCGACAAGGTGCTCAATATCATTAGCCGCCGCCTTTACGAGATGAGCGAGATACGGGAGCCGATTACCCAGGTGCAGGGCAACGACCGCATCATCGTGGAGCTGCCCGGCGTCAAAAACCCCGAAGATGTCAAGCGCATCCTGCAGGCAACTGCTATCCTTAAGTTCGTGTTGATCCCGGCACGCTACGAGGATACAAGCCCGGGCGACGACCTGTACGACGAATGGCGAGACAAACAGACCAGCGAAATTGTCAGTTGGGAGCGGGTGCTGTCAGAGTCCATAACCGAGTTCGCCGGTAGTGACCTCAAGAGCACCGCCGCGGTCCACCCCGGACGGCAGAACGACTGGGCCGTGGGCTTTGAGTTACGGGATGACAAGAAGCAGGAGTTCGCCGAGTTCACCCGGCGTAATGTTGGCCGCTTTATGGCAATCGTGCTGGATGACCAGTGCCAGATGGCCCCCGTCATTAGAGAGGAAATTGCTCACGGCAGGGGTGAGATCAGTGGAAATATGTCGCTGGATGAGGCCAGAGAATTGAAGCTGCTGCTCAACGCGGGCGCTCTCCCTGTGCCGCTGGAGATCGTGGAGGACCGCACCGTCAGCGCCACCCTCGGCCAGGATAGCATCCGCCAGAGCCTCAGGGCCGGCCTGCTGGGTCTGGTCGTGATCGCTATCTTTATGATTGCCTACTATCGGCTACCGGGGGTCCTGGCCAATATCGCCCTGCTGCTGTACGTGTTGATGCTGCTGGCGCTGATAGCGGCTCCCAATGTGCTCAAGGTGTTTGCGGGGGTTGGATCTGTAACTCTGACCCTGCCGGGCATTGCGGGCATTATCCTCTCCATCGGGATGGCAGTTGACGCCAATGTCATCATCTTTGAGCGCCTCAAGGAGGAGTTGTGGGCCGGCAAGTCAATGCGCGCTGCTGTGGAGGAGGGTTTCAGCCGCGCCTGGACCGCCATTCTGGACGGCAATGTCACCACTCTGATCACAGCGGCGGTCCTCTACTTCCTGGGCACCAGCCTGATCAAGAGCTTTGCCGTCACTCTGTTTCTGGGCGTGACTTTGTCGCTGTTCACAGCGGTGACCGTAACGCGGTGGCTGGTCACCATAGTGGGCCAGACCCGCCTGGGTGAACGGCTGTCGCTGTATGGCATTGATGAGAAGGACGTGCGCGGCTAGCCGAGCCGCCGGCTGGCACCAGGTGTAACATACATAGGCCTTGAGGAGGCTAATTGGAACGTGGATTTCTTCCGACGCCAGAACTGGGACATTGTAGCCAAAATGCCCTATTGGTTCGGGCTGTCCGCAATAGTCATTGTGGTCGGATTGGTCGTGCTGTTCACCTCTGGTCTCAACCTCGGCATTGACTTCACGGGCGGCAGCCTGTTCACATTTGAATTTGAAAGAGACATCACAGGTCCCGATCAAGACGCTGCGGCCACTATCACAAAGGTGCGTGCGGGGCTGCAGTCCGCAGACCTGCAAAGCAGTCAGTTGCAGATTGGCGGCACCCGGCAGGTGCTGATCAGGACCGCGGCTCTGACCGATGAGACCCGCCGCGCTCATGAGCAGACTATTCAAGAGGCCCTCGGCGCCGCTCTCGGCGACCGCGGAGGCGCTCTGAGCCTGGTCGGCACAGACTTCGTGGGGCCAGTCGTCGGTGCCGACCTGCAGCGAAGCGCCCTCTGGGCCCTATTCCTGGGCAGCATCCTCATCATCCTGTACATAACAGTGCGCTATGAGTTTCGGTTCGCCGTCGCCGGATGGGCGGCCCTCCTCCACGACGTGCTGATTCTTGTCGGCGCTATGGCGCTGCTGCGGGTAGAGCTCAATAGTCCATTCGTGGCAGTTGTCTTGACAGTGCTGGGGTACTCAATTAATGACAGCGTCATCATCTTCGACCGCATCAGGGAGAACATGCGCCTGCATCGCGGCGCAGTCTTCGCCAACACCGTCAATGCCAGCCTCCTACAGACGATGGCGCGCTCCATCAACACCCTGGTTACCACGCTTTTTCCCCTCATTGCGCTCTTCTTGCTTGGCGGCCAGACGATACACGGTTTTGCCCTGGCCCTGATCATCGGTATGGTTTCGGGGTGTTATAGCTCTATCTTCATTGCCGCACCTGTTGTGGTGGTGTGGGAGGGTCGCAAGGCCCGCCAACGCGCCCAAGCGGTTGCTGCTGCACCGGTAGCTCAGCCGCGCCGGCGCCCGCAACGGCCGGCTGAACCGGTCACGGTGCAGGAACCTGAAGCAAAGACCCCTGACAGCGCTGTGGCGACTATGCAGCGCGCCCAGCACGCAGCTCAGGAAGAGAAGCGAGCGGCCCGCCGCGAGCGGCGCAAGAAGAAAAGCCAGAAGAAAAAAAGCACCAAGGGCCGCAAGAAGCGCTTTTGAGCGGTAGTCTGTCGGGGCGGTTCGCGAACCGCCCCGACTCCTATCCGCGTGCGCAAAACGTTAGTTGGCCAGGGAGGGAGACCCGTGGAGATGCACAGACTACTCGAAATCCTGGAGCACGAAGGACCCGTGCCCGCTGAGGACCTGGCCACGCGGTTGGGCTGTTCCGTTGAGGCGGTCGAAGCCAGCCTTCAGCAAGCCCGCGAGCAGGGCCTGCTGCTTCGCTACAGCGCCCTTATCAGTTGGGATAAAGCCGACAAGCCCCACGTCTTCGCCTTCATTGAGGTCGAGGCCACTCCCGAGCACGGCACTGGCTTTGACCACGTTGCCGATTATATTGGGCGCTTCGACGAAGTCCACTCGGTCTATCTAATGTCTGGCCGCGCCGATTTGACCGTGGTTGTGCAAGGCGAAGACTTTCGGGAAATCGCGCGGTTCGTGGCCGAGAAGCTCGCGCCCGCTCCGGGCGTGAAGGCCACCGCCACCTCGTTTGTGCTGAAGACCTACAAGATGGAGGGTGAGCTGCTGACAGAAGAGCCTGGCAACAAGAGACTGGCGGTGTCACCGTGAGCCGCCCAGGCAGCCGCTGGGTCAATCAGCAGGTCGCCGAGATGCCACCCTCTGGCATCAGGGAGTTCTTTGACCTCGTCCAGGAGATGGATGATGTCATCAGCCTGGGTGTCGGGGAGCCGGACTTTCCTACGCCCTGGAAGATCTGCGACGCCGCCATCCAAGGCCTGCGGCACGGCATCACCTCCTATACCAGCAACGCCGGCCTCCTGGAACTGCGCGAGGCTATCGCTGAAGACCTGTATGCTCGCTACGGGGTGGAGTATGATCCCGCCAATGAGATCGTCATCACGGCCGGCGTCAGCGAAGGTATGGATGTGGCGATGCGGGCCGTGCTCAACACCGGGGACGAGGTGGTAGTACCCCAGCCCTGTTATGTCTCCTACGTGCCTTGTGTGGAGCTAGCCGGAGGGAGAGCGATAGCCCTCGAGACCCGAGAAGACGACGCCTTCAGGCTGCAGCCGGCCGCGCTGGACGAGGTTATCACCGACCGCACTCGCGCCCTGCTGATGGGCTATCCCAACAACCCGACGGGCGCGGTGATGTCGCGCGATGACCTGCTGCCGATTGCTGAAGTCGCCGACCGCCACGACCTGCTCGTCATCTCCGACGAAATCTACGCCCATCTGACCTATGACGGCTCCCACACCTGCTTCGCCTCGCTGCCGGGGATGAAGGCGCGCACGCTGCTGCTCAACGGCTTCTCCAAGGCCTATGCAATGACCGGCTGGCGGCTGGGCTATGCCTGCGGGCCGCCGGAACTGATAGAGGGGCTGGTGCGTGTGCACGGATACACAGCACTGTGCGGCTCGGTCATTGCCCAGCTCGGTGCCCTGGAGGCCCTGCGCAGTTGTGAACCCGAGATGCGCCAGATGGTACAGCAGTACGACGAGCGCCGCAGAGTTTTCGTCAAGGGCCTCAACGACATCGGCCTGCGCTGCTTCGAGCCTAAAGGCGCCTTCTACGCCTTCCCATCGGTCCAGGAGACCGGGCTAACGTCCCGCGAGTTCTCCCGCCGGCTGCTGTTCGAGGAGAAGGTGGCTGTCGTTCCGGGCCCGGCCTTTGGCCCCTGTGGTGAGGGTTTCGTGCGCTGTACGTACGCCACCGCGATGGACCAGCTGCAAGAAGCCCTGGCCAGGCTGTCCAACTTTGTGCAACGACTGGGTACCTGAGCTCAGACACTGGTGTTGGACCAACCCCGTCCCGTTCCCCCTCCCTGCAGGGAGGGGGCCAGGGGGTAGGTCCGCTCATGGGCGTGTCACCAATGAGTCAAGTCAGGCCAGCAACGACACCTAATACGCTTCCATTGGGGGCATTGCGGCCCTGGCTGTTGATCGTGCTGGCGGCCGCTTCGGGACTGCTGCTCTTCGTCAGCCACCCACCTGTTGACCTGGGCCCTCTGGCCTTTGTCGCTCTCGTTCCCCTTTTTGCTGGGCTATTCCGCTGCCCCAGACCGCTGTTCGGCGCTGTGATGGGCCTGGTCTGCGGCGCTGTCTTCTTTGGATTGCTGCTGAGCTACATCACGATGTTCGGCCTGCTGCCGTGGGTAGTGCTGATCGTCTTTCAGGCGCTCTTTGTCGCGCTGGCAGGCTATCTGGTCGCCCACCTGGCCTCCTGCCGCGCTCCAGTGCTCCAAGTGCTGGGCGCAGCGGCGATCTGGCCTGTGGCCGAGTTCCTTCGCGCACACGTAGGACCGGTATCCCTGAGTCTCGGCCAGCTTTGCTACACCCAGCACGACTTGCCCCCGATGCTGCAGATCGCCAGCCTCCTGGGGCCGCAGTCGGTTAGCTTCCTCGTCGCTCTGGCCAGTGCGGGCCTGGCGGCGGCAATCACGTGCGGACCCGATCGCATCCTGCGCGCGCGGCTAGTAGTGGGGGTGTACGGCGTGGTGCTGCTAGCCTATCTGGGCGGCGGCATCACGATGAGCGTGGGCAAGCGGCTGCTGCCGGCGGCGACGGAGGAGAGGCTCACAACCGCTGTGGTGCAAGGGAATGTACCTATGCACACCCCGTCCACGGCGGAGGATGTGGAGCGTTCCCGATATACCTACATACGGATGACCGAGGGTCTGCTCCCGGGCAATGACCTGATTGTCTGGCCGGAGAGTGCTCTGCCGGTCACGCTCAATTTGAGGCCGGAATACCTGGAGCCTGTGCAGGAACTGGCCGGGCAGACGGAGAGCTATATGCTGGTCGGCGCCTTGGAGGACGACGAGGCCGGTCATAGGTACAACACCGCCTACCTTATCTCGCCAGCCGGCGACATCGTGGATCGTTATCGCAAGGTGGACCTGCTGATCTTCGGGGAGTACGTGCCGGGCCGGGACAGGTTTAAGTTCCTGCAGCGCTACCCCATCCGTTCGTTCGATTTCACCCCCGGCGGCCAGCGCAACCTACTGCGCGTTAGGGGCAGTCGGCTCGGCGTGCTCATCTGCTACGAGGGCATCTTTGCCGGGCCGGTTCGGGAGCTGTGCCGCAAGGGGGCCGAAGCGCTCATCATCATCACCAGCGACGCCTGGGCGGAGGGCAGCTTTGAGGTGCTGCAGCATTCGGCAACGGCGACCCTCCGGGCTGTCGAGGCCCGCAAGTACCTCGTGCGCGCGGCCACCACCGGCCGCTCGGCCCTCATCTCCCCGTGGGGGGAGGTCATTGACTACGTGCCCGCCAATACCTCTGGCGTGACCGACGGCACCATCCAGCCACTGACTGGGATGTCGCTGTACCATCTGTGGGGCGATTGGCCGGTTCTGTTGATCTTGTGCGCTCTGTGGGTCTGGGCCAAAGCCAGCACTCAACCGCAGATAGACCAAGAACGTGATTGGCAGCCTGGGGGAAGGTGTTCAGACGGATGACACACAAGACTGTGGTGACCAAACAGCACATGAAGCGCGGGCTGCGCGAAGTGGGCCTCAGCGAGGGGGCTATTGTCGGCGTTCATAGCTCGCTGTCCAGCTTCGGTTGGGTGGAGGGCGGTGCAGACGCGGTCATAGACGCACTGCTGGAAACGGTCGGGAAAACCGGCTCAATAGTGGTGCCGACCTACTCGGGCGACCGCGAGCGCGTGCCCACAACCCCAGAAGAAGAGGCCATGGGGCTGAGCATTAAATGGCGGCTCCACCCCTATGACCCCAAGACAACCCCGTGCTGGACTGGCAAGATTCCCGATACGTTCTGGCGACGCAAAGAGGCGCTCAGGGGTGAGAACCCCGTGTATTCTCTGGCGGCAATCGGACCTCATGCCAGTCATCTGATCCAAGGCTGGGATAAACTCCTGGAATTGGACGGCCTTATTCTGCTGCTCGGTGTAACCTTGCAATGCTGCACTGCTATGCATTTGGCTGAACAGTACGTCGAGTTGCCCGGGTACATAACGAAGAAACTAGAAATGCCCGCCGAACTCAGGGATAGGTATCCTCCCGACGAGTGGGTTCTAGGCTTCGGGCCCTACCCTGACTTTCTGCTAATGGAGGGGCCCTGCCAGGAGCGCGGGATCATGAAACTGTGCAAGATTGGCGAGGCGACAGTCAGGTTGGTCAAGCTGCGGGAGCTAGTTGACTTGTATGCTGAATATCTTCGCAACTATCCGGAGGTCTTCTACCACGGGTGTGTGCCGGAGAGCTAGAATCAAACAAAGCTTTATCACAGAGAGGAAGATATCAATGTCCAAAGTATTCTTGCCCATGATGTTTATTCTCATGGCGTCGGTGGCGACGCTGGCTGCTAACCAGGCTGAGCAGGCCGAGGCCCTATTAGCTAAAGTCGCCGCTGGCGACGAGCTGACCATCGTTTTCTTCGGTGATTCGCTTACCGATGGCTGGAACTGCCAGGCCCCGGATCGCGATGCCTTTCCCGGTCTGGTCGCTGGTGTGCTGGAGCGCCGCTTTTCTCGCTGTAAACAGCGGCTCATTGTCAACGGCCATCCTGGTGCGACATCGGCCGATGGACTGCAAGGAGTGGAACGTGACGTCATCGCATATGACCCCGACCTGGTGATACTGCAATTCGGCGGCAATGACAAGGGCTGGGGCCGGGATGTGGATGAGTACCGGCGCGACTATCGGCGACTGATTCGGCAGGTACAGAGCAGGACACAGGCAGTGGTGGTGGCCTGCGTGCCCCCTATTTCCGAGCCGCAGCCGGACGATCCATTCGCTGAGGCTGCGCGGGAGGTCATCGCTGATGTGGGTGTGGCCTGCGCTGACCTGGATATGGCCATCCGCCACGCTCCGCACGAGTATCGGGGCTGCTTCCCGTTCGGCCAGCATCCTACAGAGTTCACCCACTCGATAATGGCTAACGAGATCCTGCGCGCCTGTGACGAGCTACTTGGCGGCTCGGAGTTGCAGGTCGAGATTGTCTCGGCCTGCCGGGTGGAGACGCCGGGCGAATCGCCGGTCGTCACTGTCAAAGTGACTAATCTCACCGACCAGGCACAGAAGTGCCGGGTCCGGATCGAGACGCAATCCGAGACATTGCATCAACGATTGACCCTTGAACCTGAGGCCACCAAGCGCATTGAACTAC
>JALGTI010000421.1 GCA_029821455.1 Candidatus Zipacnadia bacterium
GGATATGACGGCCGTGGCGGAGTTGGCCAAGCGTCACGCGGCGGACTTGGTAATCACCACCGAGAAGGATGCCATTCGGATCGCAGAGGCACCTGCGGACCTGAAGCTGATGGTGTTGGGCTGCGAGTTAGAGATACTGAGCGGACAGGAGCACATCACCGAACTCATCGAGGTTATTGCCGAACAGTAGCGTCGGCGTCGGCGCTACTAAATCTCTTGGGTGCGGCAAGTTTCTCCTTCGACTAGCTCCCCTCGGGTCTGAGCCTCAGGGTCGAAGACAGGACGGTGAGCTTGCCGAACTGCCGAACCCGCAGCTTGCCTATGCTGCGCAGGTAGGATGCCTTTCGACAGACAAGGATGTCTGTCGTACCGGGCCTAGCGAGGGCTAATAAGGGGTCTGTTGGAAGTGAGTAGACGAGCCAAGAGTCGGATGCGAAGACGTATTGAACAGAACCTGGTGCGGATGCTGGCAGCCATCGTGAGCGTGCTGGTGCGATTCCTGCCCTTGAGCGTCCTGCGGCGGATGGCCGCTGCCGTCGGATGGCTCATCTATCATCTAGTCCCATCGCGGCAGAGGCTGGCCGAGCGCAACCTGGTGGCGGTGTTCGGGGATGAGCTGTCGGCAGCCGAGCGGGCACGGATCCGGCGCTTTTGCACTACCAGTCTGTGCAAGACGATGATAGAACTGCTGAAGCTGCCGTATATGTCGGATGCAGAGCTGCGGCGAGTGACTACTCTGGAGGGCGTCGAGGGTCTGCGCGAGGCTCTGGATCGCGGTGGGCTCGCGGAGTCCTGGAGGGTTTTCCGATTAGTGTGGTAGCGCGCGATGCCAATGACCCGTTGACCGCCTCGCTCATAAACCGGGCGCGGGAGAGCAAGGGGATAGCCGTGCTGGGGCGCGAAGACCTCAAAGCATTGATAGGAGCCCTGCGGGCTAACGAATGCGTGGCCATACTGCCCGACCAGCATGCTGCTAAGGGTGGGATCTGGGTAGACTTTATGGGGCGGCCTGCCTCTACGCATCCGGGGCCGGCGACGTTGGCTGAGCGAACCGGCTGTGCCGTGGTGCCGGTGTTCGCATTCAGAGAAGCGGACGACACGATTAGGTGCCGCGTGCTGCCGGCGTTGGAGTTGGTGGCGACCGCTGATCGGGAGTATAATATCCGTGCCAACACGCAGTTGTTCAACGATGTGATCGGTGAGCAGATACGGCAGCGGCCCGAGCAATGGCTATGGCTGCACGACCGCTGGAAAGAGCGAGGCGAATGAAATAGCTGTGGGGGGCGAGACGCCCGCGCCACGTGATGGAAGGAAGAAACGCACGTCGGCGCGAATAGACCAAGCTATGATACAATGGCGTCGGCTCCGGGTTGAATAGCGGCAGGGCGCGAGGTACAGCCAGGTAGGAGGACTTTTCGATGCGCCGGATGCGCCAGACCTTTGACGAGCAACTGGAGATACTAGACAAGCGACTTACTGAAATGGGAACCTTTGTGCGCGACATGATGGGTGAGGCGGTTCGTGCGCTGGTGGAGCAGGATGTAGAACTGGCCACCAAGGTAATCGCGGACGATGACATCGCTGACGAGATGGACTTGAGCATCGAGCAGACCTGTATGCGGCTGCTGGCCCTCCAGCAGCCGATGTCCAAGGACCTGCGCGCGATCGGCACAGCGCTGAAGATGATTGCTGACCTGGAACGGATTGGCGACTACTCGGTGGACATCGCGCGCACGGCCCGGATCCTAGCCGGCGAACCCCTGTTCAAGCCGCTGGTAGATATTCCCAAGATGGCCGAAATCGCACGCAGAATGGTGGACCTGGCGATGGAAGCGTTCTCGAAGCGCGATCTGGTGATCGTTCAACGCGTAGTGGATGACGATGAGCTGGTGGACGAGATGTGGTACGCGCTGCTGGAGGAGCTTGTGCAGACCATGCAGGAGCGCAGTGAAGTGGTGAAACAAGCCACCTATCTGCTGCTGGTGGCGCGCTATCTGGAGCGGATCGCCGACCACGCGGTGAACGTGGCCGAGCGGGTGGCGTACGTAGTCACTGGAGAGCTGCAGACACTCGCCCCCAGCCACGGCGCGCAATAAGCCGCCGGTGCCCGTCAGGAGCGGTGCGGGCCGGTCAGGTAGGCACGATAGATGGCCTCGATGAATGTCTCAGCATCGGCCGTCTGGTCAGGGGGCAGATGAGGGAACCTGGGGCTGAGCGAATTGGCGATCTGAGCGGCCAGGCGCGTGCGGGTCGCAGGGTCCAACTCTTCGCGGCGCTCGATGAAACGTTCAACCGCGGCCAGTTCATTGGCATCAAGCCGACCGGTGGCTCTTATGGTGGGGGCGGCAGTCGCGCCAGGTGGTGAGGGGGTCAGGGACTCGGTGGGCTGATCTGCCAGGTCCCAGGTACGTTCCTTGACCACCATCGTACCGGCCGCCAGATCGCCCAGGCGCTGCATGCGCTTGGTTGCGAACAGGCTGATCAGACCGAAGCTATAGAAGCCCGGGAGGAGGTCCACCAGGCGGATGATGTTGCGGATGAAACTGTCAACGGCGCGAATGGGTGTACCGTTGGTGCGAACCACCCGGATGCCGGTCATTCGCTTGCCCGGGGTCTGGCCGTTCCAGATAATCTCGAAGACGATGAAATAGCCAATATGGATGAGCATGCCCGAGGCGAGAAGTATCCAGCCTGTAAGGCTAGCGCCCGGTATTATGCGCTCCAGAACAGGGCTAAGCCACAATAAGACCAAGGCGATCACAGCAAGGCCGGCAGCCTGGATGACCACATCAACAAACATGGCCACAACACGGGAGCCGATGCCAGCGAGTTCGTAACTGACGGCAACGTGCTCAGGTGTTTCGATTGCTACACGATCTTCGTCTATCGCCATGACAATGAACACATTCGTGGAGCAATATTCTGCGGCCTGGGAGCGCCTCGACGAGCTCGTGGCCAGCGTCGAGAAGCACGGGCTGGCCAGCCTGACGGCGGCTGAGCTCGACGAACTGGGCGCAGCGCCTCGACGAGCTCGTGGCCAGCGTCGAGAAGCACGGGCTGGCCAGCCTGACGGCGGCTGAGCTCGACGAACTGGGCGCTCTGTACCGTGAGACAGCCTCCCACCTGGGCCGGGCCCGAACGGAGGGCCAGCCGGCGCAGGTCATTAACTATCTCAATGACCTAGTCGGTCGGGCCCACGCCTGCATCTACTCAGGCGCCTCCGGGCGCAAACTGCACCTATTATACTTTTTCGGCACGCAGGTGCCACGCACCTTCCGTCGCCACGCCGGCTATGTGGGAGTCGCGGTGCTCATATCTGTTGTTTTCGCGGCCCTCGGTTTCGGAATGGTGGTATGGGATGATCGCTGGGCCGAAGCGCTGATGCCCTGTCCGGGCTGCGTCGAGGCCATCGAAGAGTTCGCAGCCTCTGATGAGCCGGCTGGCCAGTACTTCGCAGAAACCGCTGAAACATTGGGGGGATTCAATTTCTCCGCCTTCCTGATGGCCAATAATCATCACCTTCGGGCTAGGGACTTTCTTCGTGCTTGCGATGAATGGGATGATGTTAGGGGCGTTCATCGGCATCGGAGGCAGCCACGGACGGCTGGTGGACCTGCTGGCAGTTGTCGCCCCTCACGGAGTGCTGGAACTATCTGCCATCTTCATCGCCGCCGGCGCGGGCCTGATGCTCGCCCACGCTCTCATTGATCCCGGCGACCGACTGCGTAAAGACGCGCTCAAAGTCGCGGCCCGTCGTGCCGTCAAGATGGCGCTGGGCACCGTGCCGATGTTTGTGGTGGCCGGACTTGTCGAGGGGTTGCTCAGCCCGCAGGTGGGTGGGCCGTTCGGGGATAATGCATTCCGACTCCTGCTGGGCTTTGTGATCGGGGCGGGGATGTGGCTGTACCTGCTGGCGGGGGATGTGATCGTGGCGCGGAGATGACCTAACCCCCCAACCCCCTTCGCTGAAGGGGGAGTACGGAGGCCTCACCCCTACCCCCTCTCCT
>JALGTI010000422.1 GCA_029821455.1 Candidatus Zipacnadia bacterium
TGCCCGACAAGCAAGACGCTTGGTTACCTTACACGTGCGGATATTGTAACACACACGTCTCCGGGTTTGTCGTCGCTAGCTACACACACGGGATCGAGTGGCTCTTATGTACCGACTGTTGTGGCCCCTCCGTACTGACTCCAGGCGGGGACATATATCCGGGCGCTCTCGTCGGCCCCAATGTCGAAGGGCTACCGGACGACGTAGGCGCGGCGTACGGCGAGGCAAGACGCTGCATGTCTGTCAATTCGTTCATAGCGTGCGAATTGCTGTGCAGGAAGATATTGATGCATACTGCTGTTGACAAAGGCGCAGAGGAAGGAAAAAGCTTTGCTCACTATATCGACTATCTAGAGAGCAAAGGCTACGTTACCCCTCCAATGACAAAGTGGGTAGAGCTCATCAGGTTGCATGGAAACGAGGCGACACACTCAATAGGGTCCCCCGATAAAGAGAGGGCAGAAGGCACACTGATATTCACAGCGGAGCTACTGCGCCTTGTATATGAGATGGAATACTTGTCGGCCAAGTACGTGCCACCGGAGGGCGAGTAAGCAGAGAAGCAGGCCTATAGGCAGATTAACCTCGGCACTGATCGCAAGGCGGCTGAAATCGCGAGGGATAGCACAAGGCCCAGCACCAAGTACATCAACGTTGCGCCCTTAGACTTCGACCTCTTCACCGGCCTGGCCGGAGGCGTAGATACCGTCCAGGATGCGCTGGGTAATTAAGGCCTGCTCGCCGGGCACTGGTGACGGCTTGTCCCTCCGAATCGCTTCCACGAAAGCAGCTATCTCCGCAACAACGCCGCTGTCGGGGACATCAAGGGGCACCTGAGGGGTGGAGTTTATCAGCATGCCGTTCTCTTCGCGAATGAGAGTCGGCGGTGAGTATTGCAGACCAGCCTTGTCTCCACATAGAATCACGTTGTGGCCCGTGGCCGCCTCAGTCACATTCAGTGCCCAACTTGTCTGCACGAAAAGCGTTGCCCCATTCGCGAAGCGGACCAAGCCGGCCGCCATATCTTCGGGCACAGTGTATTTCGCGGGGTCGTGCTTCATCAGCGAGGGTTTGTCAGCCAGCTCCAGGTAAGTAGCCGCGCTGACACTGACCGGCTCAGGGAAATCCATAAGGTATAGAGCCAGATCCAGGACATGCACGCCCAGGTCATAGCAAGGTCCCCCGCCGGACGCTTCGGCGTCTATAAACACACCCCACGAGGGAACACCCCGGGCTCGCAGGCAACTGCACTGGCCCCAGTAGATGTCGCCGACCAAGCCCGCGTCCACCCACGCCCGCAGCGTCTGGCCTTCGATGCCGAAGCGCAGCACCTGGGCGACCATCAGCAGCCTGTCGGCCTCCTTGCCGGCATTGATCATTTCACGACATTCATCTGCCGAAATCGCCACCGGCTTTTCCACCAGCACGTGACAGCCGGCCTCAAAGCCGGCTATGGCTGGCGCCTTGTGATATGCATTGGGTGTGCAGATGTCTATAATGTCGAGTTCCACCTTCTCCAGCATCTTCTCGTAATCATCGAATAGCGCATTCTTCGCCACGCCCCAACGCTTGGCGGTATCCTCACGGGCTTTGCGCTTGATATCACATATTGCCACCACCTCAGCATGCTCGTTCTCCTCCCAGCCCCGCATGTGCGATTGGGCGATGCCCCCAGCACCAATAAGTCCAACACGCAGTTTCTTGGCCATCAAATGCTACCTCCTTCGGGCTCCGCCATTCGGGCGGCACAGTCAACAGCTATCATCAGTTTCCCGCCTAACGGGCATTACCAGGACCAGTACTTGGCCAGCATAGGCTTGAGATAGGCTAAGTCTTCGCGAGTCTGCTCAACGACCCCGTCGGCATCCATATCCTGGAAGCTGTGCCCGCCGATATACTCGCTGTGCATGGTAATTCCGCCGTCAAATCCAATCTGGCTGAGCAGTTCTAATACCGCCGGCCAGGGCACCATCCCTTCGGATAGCGGGACCAACTTCAGATCATAGCTCTTGGGATCATTGCCAGTGGGGTTGTAGACGAACTTTATGTCCTTTACCGCTACCAGCCTGATCCAGGGCGCCAGCAAGTCCAGGCACTGCTTCCAGACCGAGCGCGCGCCCTCGACAACCATGTGACCGGGGTCAATGTAGGCGCCGACATATTGGGGATTACGCCCGCGCAGAATCTCCCAGACCACCGCGCCGTTCGCGGTCACGTCGTCACCGGAATGAATATGCAAGCCGATCCACAGGCCGTATTGCCGGGCGAGCGCCTCCAGGTCAATGACCCTGGATTTAACCTCATAGATGCTCTGCTCGAGCGTGCCGAAGCCCTGATAGTGCCAGTAGCCCAGCTTCATCCACTGCACGCCACAGTCAGCAGCAGCGGCAAAGAC
>JALGTI010000423.1 GCA_029821455.1 Candidatus Zipacnadia bacterium
AGGTGGACCTATCACGGGAGCTGCAAATTGGAGCTTCCGCACTCGATGCGACCTGGCTTTGCAGCTTCGCCGGTTACGCTATGTACGATGGGCCTGAGGTGCTGGAGATGATATTGGCGATGACCAACGCCCATCTCGGTACGAGTGTTGATGGGGATTGGTGGACGGAGCTGGGCAAGGAGATACTGCGCAAAGAGCGGGACTTCAACACGCGGGCCGGCTTCACGGCGGTGGACGATCGCCTCCCGGATTTCTTTGAGGAGGAAGCGCTGCCGCCGCATGGCACCGTCTTCGACGTCCCGCATGACGAGCTTGACACGGTTTTTGACTTCTGACGGATTACACAGATTCATCCGGAAACAAGATTAGATGTGCCAGGCGAGCAGGACAGCGCCTGCGGTTGGCGACCTGGTTGAGATTGCCGACCGGGCGATGGGCATCGCAGTGACAGGACAGTATATCTGTGCCAACCGTTATGCACAACTGTGCATAACGCTGCCGAGGACGCGACAATGGAGGAAGTCCACTGAAAGGCACATTGGGCGTTGCGGAAACTATGCTGACGGCGCTTGGCGAGTTCGTCCAGGCCCAAGGCATTCTGGTGAATGTAGTCTCGATGGATGACGACTGCACCGTGGAGGTTGTGACGGCTGATGAGCGGCGCCGCTGCGGGTTGCGCAGGCTGTATGTAGGCGGGTTCATCGCTTGTGAAACGGCCCGCGGGGTGGCGGTGAAGCTGGGCATACGGACAAGACAAATGGGGAAGCTGTTAGACTATCTAAACATTAAGGTGCGCAATTGCGGCCTGGGGTGCTTCAACTGATGCTGTGGGTGATTTGCGGCGCAGGGCGCGGCGTGGGCAAGACCCATCTGGCCCAGCAGTTGTGTGAGGTTCTGCCCAACTCGATCTACGCCAAGTGCGGTCACGGTCAGCGCCAGCCTGAGAAGCCTGCCAACTTCTTCACCACCGAGGAGGACCTGACTGCATTCATTGGGCAATGCACTGGGACCTACGACCACATTGTGGTTGAATCCAATAGGTGGGCGCGGCGTGGCGAGGGTGACATCGTCATTCTTGTGGACGGTACTCGTCGCCAGGCCGATGTGCGCAGCGATGTTGATCTGCTGCGCTCCCAAGCCCACTTACGGGTCGGTGCAAGCGCATTGGTCCGCCAGTGGCGGCGTGTGCTACGGCGTAAGCTGCCCGATAGGAGCCTGCGCGAAGCCGTCTGCGAGGTGCTGGCCGAGCAGAAGCGCTACCTCGGCGACTCGGAGTTGAGCGCCCGGACTAAGGTGTGGCTCGAGGTGGACGGTATGTACGCCTTCGGCTCCGGGATGGCGCAGCTCCTAGAGGGTGTGGCACGTACAGGCACTTTGCGCGAAGCAGCACGGGCCGCGCATATTAGCTATCGCCACGCGTGGGATATGATCAAGAGAGCCGAGAAGCACCTGGGCAAAGAGCTGATCCTGCGACAGACGGGCGGTATTGGCGGCGGGCGTTCAGCACTCGCGGCTGGTGGGCGGAACCTGCTCGAGGTATTCCGCCGCCTCAACCGGGAGGTAGCTGCCTTTGCTGACGCCCGGTTTGCGGCCTGCCAGCAGGAGGAGTCACCCGATGATTGACTCCTTCGGGCGTGTAATCAACTATCTGAGAATATCGGTTACCGACCGGTGCAATCTGCGCTGCCAGTACTGTATGCCCGGTGGGCTTGCCCGATTGCTTCGCCACGAAGAGATTCTGTCGTTCGAGGAGATCGTGGAAGTGGCGCGGACCGCAGTTGGTATGGGTTTCACTAAGGTCCGGCTCACTGGCGGCGAGCCGCTGGTGCGTCGCGATATTGAGCAGTTGGTGGCAATGCTGGCGAAGATCGAGGGCATCCAGGACCTGGCTATGAGCACCAATGGTATATTGCTCAGCGACCATGCCGACGCTCTGGCTGCCGCCGGATTGCACCGAGTCAATGTCAGCCTGGATAGCCTGGACCCGCGGCGATACGCAGAAATCACCGGCGGTGGCGACCTCCAGCGAGTGCTGGCGGGGATCGAAGCTGCCCGCAAGGCCGGGCTGGTTCCCATAAAGCTCAACTGTGTGGTCAGCGAGTCATCCGCCGAGCCGGACGCTCGTGTTGTGGCCCGGTTCGCCAGGGACAACGGCTTGGAGGCACGGTTTATTCATATGATGGACTTCCCCACAGGCAAATTCTCTGTGGTGGAGGGCGGCGCGGGCGGCGACTGTCCCCGGTGCAACCGGGTGCGCCTGTCCAGCGACGGTATGGTGAGGCCGTGCCTGTTTTCTGACCTCGCCTTCAGCGTGCGAGAGCTGGGAGCTGCTGGGGCGCTGGAGCAGGCCATCCGGGAGAAGCCTGCTGCCGGCGGGCCCTGTACCCACAATT
>JALGTI010000424.1 GCA_029821455.1 Candidatus Zipacnadia bacterium
GGGTCTGTGCCAGAAAGCCGCCGCGCGTGGCCAGCAGCTCCTCGACGGCGCTTCCGAGGTCGCGGCGAAGTTCTCTGACATCATCACAGAGGTACGCGGGCGCGGACTGCTGGTGGGGATTGAGTTCACGGACAGTGATGTGGGCGGCCTGGTGATTGCCGGGCTGTCCCAGCGGGACATCCTCACCGCCTACACCCTGAACAATCCCGAGGTCGTGCGCCTGGAGCCGCCAGCTATCATCACCGAGGAGCAGATCAGCTATTGCATCGAAGCCCTCGACCAGTCTCTGCAGCAGACCATGGCGCTGATGCGACCGTAGCGCAGGTGTCTCCCCTGCGACGACAGAAGCGTAGCGCAGGCGTCTCGCCTGCGAATGGCCCGGAGTCCAGCAAGCCCAGTGAGCTCAGATGACTGACTTCAGTGTGACTTCAGTGATCCAACCCACGAGCCGCCGCTGATTATGCTGGGCCGTGAAACCCCGCGCATCCGCCGCCGGCGGCGTCAGACCCAGCGCCAGTCGACCTGCTGCTGCTGTTCGTTGGTGGCTGTTTGCATCATCGTGCTCTTGATCCTGTTCGGTGGCAGGCTAGCTGGCTGGCTGCGGGAGCGTAGAGAGCAGCCCCGCGCCGACACGCAGGCAGTAGCCGACTTCCCCCTCAACATTACCATCGAACAGTTGGAGCACTACCGCTACTCCCTGGTGGAAATATCGCTGAGAGTGACCGATCCCAAGGCCCAGGTAACCCGCGTTGCCGACCCACCACTAATCAGAGTCTGGGACAGCAACATGGACCTCGTGTGGACCGTGGGCGGCGTGAAAGAGTTGACACCCAGATTTGACGCCGACCGGGGCCGCTATGTTTGCCATTGGCCAGTGCCGTGGAACGCTAAGCCGGGGCGCTATGTGGTGGAGGCCGAGATGGAGATTGAGGACCCCAGGGGATGGGAGTGGGTGGCAGAGACCCAGCGCAGTAAAGGCCGCAATCGGGAAACGAAGAGAAGCAGCGACAAACCCACGATAAGCGGCCGGGCCTATTGTGTAGCGGCACAGCCGTTCGAGGTGATCGCCAGGAAGCCCCGAGAGCTGCCGCCGGGTATATGTGTGGCGACGTGGGAGCCAGACTTCCCGACCGGCTACGTGACGCGGCCTGATGGAACCAGAGGCGATTGGCGGGCGATGTTCGATTGGGCCGAATACATCGGTGCTGATACTCTCTGTTTCAGGGGTGCTGTAACCACTGCCTATAACGCAGCCGGGGCCTTGACGATCGATCAGCCATGGGTGTTGCGCAACATCGAGGCCATAACCAGGCTGGGCGACGAGGCACACCATAGGGGACTGAAGTTCGGAGCCTGGGCCGTGGCTTACGAAACGTATCCGAATAAACCAACCAGCAGCCTGCCAAACCCCAACAAGTATAAGCCCCCCTACCAGTTCGCCAAAGACATCTCCCGCAGCACTGGCCGCGTAAGCGACATGTGCTGGGTCTCCCTGCTTGACGAGAACCGCATTAAGCATCTGACGGAATTCTTCAAGCGCCTGGAGCGGATGCCGCAGGTGGACTATATCGGGATGGACTATATGCGGGTGGAGGGCGCCTACGAGATGAGCGAGCAGTTTGCCCGGGAGATGCCGCTGAGGAATCTGCCTGTGGAGAAACTACCCGCGGATTGGGACAGCCGCAGCCAGCAGAGCAAGTGGCGATACGTAGCCACCAAGGTCGAAACCGAATGGAACGCGGTATCCGGACGCGATTTCTATGAGTGCTGGAACTGGTGGCGGGCCCACAAGTGCGCGGAGATCGTGGGGCGCATTATTCGCGAGGGGGAGATAACGAAGCCAGTTTGGATCTTCTTCCTGAGTTGGAAGCGCGGGATGCAGCATGGTCAGGATGCGCTGATGTTCAACGACGCCGGCGTCAGCCTGATTGCGCCGATGCTCTATCAATGCCAGTCCTTCGACCACTTCGACTTCCTGATGGAGGGGTGGCAAGAGTACCTGCGGCCCGGCCAGGTGAATCTGGTACCGGGTGACCAGGTTGATGACTACTGGCACAAGCGCACGGGTCAGCAGCGCTCACGCCGGCCAGCCGCCCCGGAGGTGATGTACGACAGGATGACGCGCGCGCACAAGGGCATGGTGCCAGGAGCAGCCAGCATCGGGGCGTTCTGGCACGACATCAGCCGCGCTGCAGCGCCCTCGGGCCGGAGCGGCCGAGGCCCCTATCCGGGCCGCGAGTGGGCGCTGGCTGGCGGTGCCGCCTTCAGCAAGCTGCGCGAAACCTGGGGTGTATATCCCATAAAGGCCGAACTGCAGGTCCGTGACCGCGCCCCGATTGGCGCTCGCTTCGAGACCCGTGTGCAAATAGAAAACCTGAGCGAACGGGCCGTCAGGAACATAAACATCGAGCTGCAGCCCACGCCCCAGATTGTAGCCACAAACGGGAACAAGAAGCGCATCCAAAGCCTGGGGCCCGGTGAGAAGATCAGCGTACCTGTGTGGGTAAAGATCGCGTCGGGCAACTCAGCCCGCGCCAACCGCTTTATGGTCGCGGCCCGCATCACCTGGCCCCGTGGTAAGTATGGCAAGGGCTTCAGAACCGACCTACCCCGGGTCATCATTGTGATGAAGTACCTCAACGGCACCTAGCCGAACCGAAGATTGGCTCAGCAGCAGTATGAAACTATGGGAGCTAGTCAAACGCAAGACGGGAGACGGGAGAAGCGGCCGGTTCTGACCGTTTGTCACCTACTCGCCCCGGCGCAGGTGAGTTTGACTCTGTTGCCCCCTACTACGACCACCTGATGGCTCAGATCCCTTATGTGCAGTGGGTGGATTATGTGGAGGCGCTGCTGGACAGGCATCGCATCAAGGCCAACAAGATACTGGACCTGGCATGCGGGACAGGCAGCGTCGGGCGCGAGATGCTGCGGCGTGGCTACCGCGTCTGGGGCGTGGACCTCTCAGAGCCGATGGTGCGCCGCTGCACAGCCACCGCGCCACCCATGCCG
>JALGTI010000425.1 GCA_029821455.1 Candidatus Zipacnadia bacterium
AGTATAGTCTGGTCGCCCGCGGCCTGCGCGTCTACGAGGTGATGAAGGAGTTTGGCGACGAAAATCGCCCGCTATGGAACACCGAATGGGGTATTGACGCCGGCAATTTCGTCGTGGCCTGGGGCTGGCCTCATGAGCGCGGCGAACACGATGCCCAATACTTTGATGAGGCTCACAAAGACCAGTGGCGTTCAGTGTTAGAGGACCACTGGAGGCGACGGCTGTATCAGAAGGTCCTGCCCTATCAATTCTCTGCTGATAATGAGCGCCAGGTCACCGGTGAGCCCCAACTGCCCGAAGCAATGACCCTAAATGATTTCGGCTTCGGCATCGTGCGCTCCGATGGCCTTACTCCGCGGCCCACTTATCAGTGGCTCAAACAACTGCAATACAATCGCTACATAAATCGCCAGCCGGAGCGGACAATGGATGTGGAAGTCTACCTGCCCGACGGCGCTCACCCCATCGGCTATGAATATGCCAACAAATGGCGCGAAGGAATCCTGATCATCCGCGACGTAACGATAGACAGCCTCTTCCCGACCGTCATTGGATTGGAGCTGCCCAGTAAATATAATCGGTTGAACTTGAGCCCATAGACTACAAACGAAGGGCGACTATTTGTCGCCCTCTTTGTTCTTCGCTCTGGCTCCGAGCCTAAACTTACAGGCTCAGACCGGCTTTGTTCCAGTCGGCCAAGAACCGCTCAACGCCCACGTCGGTCAGCGGGTGGTTGAACATCTTCTCCAACACCGCAAAGGGAATGGTGCAGATGTCGGCACCAATCAACGCCGCCTCCACCACGTGCTGAGGATGACGGACGCTGGAGACAATTATCTCTGTCTCAAAGTCATAGTTATCATAAATCTGGGCAATCTGCTCAACCAGGTCCATGCCCCGGTGCCCAATATCGTCTAACCGACCGATAAACGGCGAGATGAACGTTGCCCCGACCTTAGCGGCCAACAGGGCCTGATTGGGCGAGAAGCACAGAGTGCAGTTGGTCTTTATCCCTTCCTGGGACAGAACACTGATGGCCTTGATGCCCTCCTTAATCATGGGGATTTTCACTGCGATATTCGGCGCCCACGAGGAGACCTTACGGGCTTCCTGAATCATGCCCTCAGCCTCCAGACTGACCACCTCGGCGCTTACCGGTCCGGGACAGATCTCACAGATCTCCTTTACTACCTCCTCAAAGGGCCTGTTCTCGCGGGCCACCAGGCTGGGATTGGTGGTCACTCCATCTATTATGCCCCACGAGCAGGCGGTGCGAATATCCTCAACATTAGCGGTATCGGCAAATATCTTCACCGTACTGCCTCCTGTAACTGATTATTACTGACATTTGCCTGGGCTGCCCATCAGTCCACGGCCTCTACTGCCGCGATCTGGGGAATCTCCTCCTTGAGTACCCTCTCAATACCCATGCTCATAGTCTGTTGGGCCATCGGACAGCCCTTGCAGGCTCCTTGCAAGCGTACTTGTACAGTGCCATCCTCGCTCACTTCCACCAGTTCCACATCTCCCCCGTGGCTCTGCAGGTGCGCCCTGATCTTCTGTATTACTTCTTCTACTTGCTCTCTTAAAGTCATCTGATCGTCTCCTTTGCCTCAGACAATTGATCTCTCAGAATTCAATCATACCTTGGTGACTCACTCAAACATTCGGAATGTGCTGGGTCTTAGCCCGGCTTCGCGGAGTAGACTCTCAGCGGTCGTTATCAGTTTGTCTCGCTTGCTGACCGCGCCGGGCCCATTCGGGTTCGCTGCCTCGCGCAGATACCCCTCTATCTGCCAGCGCCCAGGATTGTTCGCTACCGCCCACACCGCCAGCTGGGCCGCCGGGTGTGGGGGCTTGCGGCGGGCAATTACCCGCGTCAGCCGCGCCATCCGCCTATTCGGACACGCTGTGGGAATCATCATATCCGCTGGGGTGGGAGTACGCAGCCCAATATTGGTGCAGGCCGCAGGTATCCGGATACTGGCAATCCGCCGCTGGCTCAGGTCAATGTTCAGTGAGCCGAATGTAGTCATGCCCTGCACCCCGGGGCGCTGGCTCTGAAACTGGGTGCCTGGTGTGACGCTCAAGTTTGCAGGTCCATAGGGGCTTCGTCCCACCGTTCCCTGAAGGGCAGTCGGGCCGGCGCCCCGAAATTGGGCCCATACCTGTCCGCTTTCCAGCGCCACCAGCAAATCCACCGGACCTTGTTCCGCCCACACCCCGCCTGACCCCAGTACTACCAGAACGACCACTATCAGGGCTGTCTTCGTTCGCGCCCGCATGGTATCCACCTCCTCAACTGTTATCTTCACTCTTAAGGTATTTTACAGCAATGCCAGCGCCCTGTCAAGGCACCTTACCTCTGAGTTATCTAACGATCTCCACCCG
>JALGTI010000426.1 GCA_029821455.1 Candidatus Zipacnadia bacterium
AGCAGTTTCTTCGGCCAAGGCGGTGTATTGCTCGGCTGCGGTTTCATAAGCGCCCAGAGCGAATTCGCAGTCCGCGAGTCCCCAGCGGGCCGCGAGGGTGAACTCCGCCTGCTGGGCGCTGTCGGCCACCTGTTGATATATCGCCCGGGCAGCGGGCACATCCCTGGCAAAGCGTAGGAGGATGTCGGCCTGTAGCAACGCCATCTGCGGGCGAAGACGGACGGGTTCAGCAGCCGGAGCGTATTGTTCGAGTAGCGCTAAAGCCCTCCGCCAGTGGCCCTGGTTGATTTCCAGGCGCGTAGCGCGCAAGGCCAGCGGGGCCGCCGAGGCCAGGTCTTCTGCGCCATCCAGAGCAAGTGCGTAGACCCCCGCCGCAGCGGGATCGCCGGTCTGATCCAGCTTTTCAGCCACGCTTTGAAGCACATGGCGGCGCGCCCGCTCATCTGTAATCTCATTAATGACCTCAAGACCCTGCGGTACGTCACCAGCGGCGATATAGCCTTCAGCCAGCACGCGCCGGCCCGTCTCGTCGAGTGTCCCCGCTTCGCGCAAGGCTGCCAACTGCTCCACCACAGCCGGCCCGGCTACCTGGTCAGCAGCCAGCGCGGCGAGGCGATTGTAAGCTCTTGGTAACAGCGGACTCTCTGCCTCGGCGGCGCGCAGATACTCGGTGACCGCAGGCGCAACCTGTAGAGTGGCAGCGTAGGCATCGCCCAGTTCCATCGTCAGGAGCGTCGTATCGCCGGCCTGGTCGCGGGCCTGCAGCAGCAGTTCTATCGCCTGTTCAGCCAGGCCATTGCTGGTGAGGATTCTGGCCAGATAGCGTGCGCTGTCCGGCTCGTCTGGATTGTAGTCGGTGACCTGTTTGAACAATTCGACAGCCCGCGCATCGTCGCCCAGTTGAGCACAGACGCCGGCCAGCGCCGAGGCCACGGTTCGGTCAGTCGGCACTGTCGCATAGGCCCTCTCATAATAATTGCGGGCGTCCGCGAACCGACTTGCCTGGCGAGCAGCCTGCCCGGCCTGGGAGAGCAACTTTACAGCGTCTGGCTCGTCGGCCAGCAGTCTATCGAACATCTGCAGGGCACGGTCGGCATCGCCCTCGAAGGCGTATAACTGCGCCAACCACATCCTCACATGTCGCTTGGCTGTGTCGCCGGCTTCTCGCTCCCAGGTAGCTGCCAGCTCTGCCAGTGTTCCCTGCCGCTGGCGCAGCTGCAGCAGAGCGGTGAGGGTCTGGTCATCCTCCGGGGCCATCTGCAGTGCTTGGAGGCAGAGGTCGCAAGCGCGGGCCAACTGGCCGATTGCCTCCAGCCTCCTGGCGACCCGCAGCAGTAGGCCCGGCGCGGCCGCGCCGGCCTCGCGTGCCAGCTTCTCGGCGGCACCTATGTCACCGGAATCCAGCAGCAGGTCGAGCAGAACGCGCCGTGCAATCTGGGCCGGCTGCTGGTCAGGATAGTCGGACAGGAGCCGCTGGAGCGTCTGGATGGCGGCTGGATAGTCGCCTTCGCCACGCTGAGCCTGCGCCGCCATCAGCAGCGCCTGGGCAGCCTCCCTGGGCTCGGCGTCAGTTTCGTCAGCAAGGCGCACATACGCCTGGATGGCCTCAGTGAGGTGGCCGGTACGGCGCTGAAGAGTGGCCAGCCGCCACAGCAAGCGCGTCAGGCCGTACTTAGGGCCGCCGAGTTCGAGGGCCTGCTGGTAGCGCTCAATGGCCTGGTCATATCGCTGTCGTCTTTCATACAGTCTGCCCAGCGCATAGGCAGGCTCGGCCCGCTGTTGGTCTGCCTCGGCGGCCTCGAGGGCGTCCAGGTAGCCGGCCTCAGCGCCGTCAGTGTCGCCCTGCGCCTCTAGCTGCTGGGCCTCACTGAACAGACGCGTGAAGTCATCGGCTGCAGCAATGCCAAGCAGCGCCGTGTAGATTGCGGCTGTGGCGATAAGCTTCAATCGCATCATAAGGTGAGATGTTATTTCTCGCACGGCCTCAAGACCCCTGCCCTTTTCAGAATAATGAATTGTGACAAAGGATTTCGGAACGCAGATGGTGAAATGTGAATTGTCGTGTGATTCTATGCTGGGTGACCAGCGCTGTGCTGGGGCCTGGCGACAGGAGGCGACCTGGTTCCTTAGTGGATGGTTCTCTGGCTGAAGCAGGGAAAAGACCTATTGAAGGCGAAGATAGCCAGGAGAGCAATCCGAGGCAGTACCAACACAAAAAGGGAGGAATAAGAATGTCGCAGGATGACGAACGTGTTGAAGGCGTGCAGCAGCCCACCGGCGGAGAGGAGCCAGCATCTGCTCCTGTGCCCCCACCAAGCACACAACCAGTAGGGACGGACAACTCGGAAGAGAGGACCATGGCGCTGCTGGCTCATCTGCTTGGGAT
>JALGTI010000427.1 GCA_029821455.1 Candidatus Zipacnadia bacterium
GCCGAGCGCACGGGCTGCGTAAGCGATGAAATTCACCAGGCCATCCACAATACCCAGATCGAAGAAGCGGCTGGTCTGGGCAATCAGCACCCGTGTGCCCCAGCCAATCGCGTTCACAATGCCATCAATCACATAGATGTCCCAGAACCTGGAAGCCTGCGCCAGGCCGATGGTGCCGGCAACTACGGTATAGGCGTACACCTCATCAAAGTAGAACTTGCCCTTGGCCAGCGAATACAGCGGGTACAGCGGCTTCTTGATGAGGTCAACTGACAGCACGCGCCACTTGTAGATGGCCGCTGACAGTAGCAGACCACCTATCGCCATCGCTATCGAGATAAGTGCGACGACCGGAATAAAGCCGCCCTCTGCCTGCCCGGCCACCTCCGTAGCGTGAACAACCGGCACAGCGGCAAGTTCCAGCCCGCCATACTGCACGAACTGGTGGAACAGATTGCCTCCTACCAGCGGCGTGCCCACCCAGCCCAGGAACACCGCAAAGAACGCCAGCACCAGCAGCGGCACGGTCATAACCGGCGGGCTTTCGTGGGCCTGGGCAGCCGCCTCGGAGCGCGGTTCGCCGCTGAAGGTCAGGTAGCAGCAGCGGCCCATATAGAACGCCGTCAGGAACGCGGCCGACTCAAGGCCGATGAAGAACACCCAGTAGGCCGAGTCGCTGACGGCATTATGCCACGCCGCGGCCATAATCTCGTCCTTGGAGAAGAAGCCGGCAAACAGCGGGATACCTGCCAGGGCCAGCGTCCCACACCAGAAGGTGATAGCAGTGATGGGCATCTTCTTGCCCAGTCCGCCCATCCTCCACATATTCTGCTCATCACCACAGCCGTGCATGACACTGCCAGAGCCCAGGAACAAAAGGGACTTAAAGAATGCGTGGCAGATGAGGTGGAACACAGCCGCCACCAGCCCGACGACGCCCATCCCCAGAGCCGCCATCATATAGCCGAGTTGGGAGATGGTCGAGTAGGCCAGCACGCGCTTGATGTCGTGCTGAACGACGCCCAGTATCGCCCCCAGCAGGGCCGTAATGAGGCCGACGAATGCCACTACCAGCAGCGGTGTAAGGCCCCACAGCGCACTGAACTCGTGCGCCGAGGGCACATAGAAGATCGTGAAGAGCCGAGCCACCATATACACGCCGGCTGCCACCATCGTGGCCGCGTGAATCAGGGCGCTGACCGGGGTGGGGCCTTCCATCGCATCCGGCAGCCACGTATGCAGCGGGAACTGCGCGCTCTTGCCGATGGCCCCGCAGAACAACAGCACCGCAGCCAGGCTTGCCACGGAAAGTGGAATCAATCCGCTGCCGACGGCCTCAAATACCGCCCCAAAGTGCAGGCTTGGCACATAGGCGAAGACAATAAGAATCCCGATGGCAAAGCCGACATCACCGATGCGCGTGGTGATGAATGCTTTCTTCCCTGCATCGGCTGCCGATTTGCGCTCAAACCAGAACCCGATGAGCAGATACGAGCACAGACCAACCAGTTCCCACGCGATATAAAGAACAATCAGGGTGTTAGCGATGACCAGAAGCAGCATTGAGCCGCAAAACAGCATCATATAAGCGAAGAAGCGCTGATAGCCATCGTCCCCATGCATATAGCCGATGGAGTAGATGATAATGCAGGTGGCGACGACGCTGACCATTGACGCCATCACTGCGCCCAGTGGATCTACCGCATAGCCTACGAACAACTGCCGAGTGCCGATGGCCGCCCAGGGGGTGATGAAATCCACTGCCTCCGCCCCTCTGATGAGTTCAAATAGGCAGCCGAGGCTGAGGGGGATGGTGGCAGCGATGCCGGCTACGCCGATCCAGCCCACCTTCTCGCCCATCCTGCGCTTGAGGGCACTACCAAAGAAGATCAGCACCGCGCAGGCGATGAAGGGAAGAACCGGAATTATCCACGCTGTTTCCAGGAATGACATAGCTATCAATCGCAAGTAGCCAGGGCTGATGCCGAAGCCACTTCACCTACCACTTCATCTTGTCCACTTCGTCCGGGTTGACCGTGGCCAGATTCCGGTACAGGTTGAGGATGATGGCCAGGCCGACCGCCGCCTCGCAGGCGGCCAGGGCGATAACGATGAGCGCAAAGACCTGCCCATCCAGGGCCGGCAGCCCCACCGCACTCCGGAACCGACCGAACGCCACCAGGTTGATGTTGGCGGCATTCAGCATCAGCTCGATCCCCAATAATACCGCCACAGCATGCTTGCGGGTGATCACCGCAAACATCCCCAGCCCAAACAGCAGCGCCGCCACGACCAGATAGTGAGTCAGCCCGACATCGAAGTAGGCCATCACTGGTCGCCTCCCCTGGGCTCCGCAGCTTCGGAAGGAGGCGAAGAGGCCACGCCGGTCAGCTCAAATGCCAGCAGGTGCCTGGTCAGGAACATCTCACCGATGCCGGCCACGGCATCTGTGCCAAAGCTCCCGTGCTCCCCACCAATCAACCGGGGCAGGCTGGAAAACATAACACCGGCCAGCAGCGCGAATGTCATAAATCCGGCGCCAACTATGCCGGCCAACAGGTGCTGGCTGCCGGTCAGGATAATGCCACCCACCTGGCGCTGCAGCAGCAGCACCGCAAAGATGATCAGGACATTGATGGCGCCCACATAGACCAGTATCTGAATAGCCATTAGCAGGTGCCCACCGAGCAGGGCGAACAGGGCAGCGACGCCGGCCAGGGCAGTAGGAAGCAGGCCGCATGGATCACCTTGCGCGCCAGCACCACACCCACGGCGCTGCCCAGCGTCACCAGCGCCACCAGGTAGAAGGCTATGTTCTCAAACCACAGTTCAGGGCTCATAACCTACTTGACTCTCGACACCTCGTCAAACTCCAGCCCTCGTTCGGTGAGCTGCTCAATGTTGCGGACCAGGTCGCGCGGGTCGTGAACCGAACACTCATAGTCCGGTGTCATCGTGAGCGCATCCACCGGGCAGACCTCCACGCAGATTCCGCAGTTCATGCACAGCCCCACGTCAATGTAAAACTCAGCCGGGTAGCGCTCCTTACCCTTGCCTTCGGGCACCACACGAATGCAGCCATTGGGGCAGGAGCGTTCACAGGTCTGACAGGCAATGCAGCGCAGCCGGCCCTTTTCCTTGTCGGTAATCAGGGCGAAGTCACCCTTGTAGCCAGGGCCAGGCTTGTAGTCCAGCGACTTATCCTTATGCGGGTAACGCTCGCAGACCGTGGGCCGCCAGAAGTTCACCAGCGTGACCCAGTGGCCCTTGATGATGCTGACCACAGCCTCAGCAATCGTACTTGTTATCGCCTTCTTCGCTCTTGCCATCGTGTTTCTCGTAACAGAGACATCCTTCGTTGTGTCTCCAAAGAGCATTCCGTCTGAGGCGGTCTTGTAGGGGCGCGATTTATCGCGCCCTATCGGAGTTCTCAATCTGTCTGGGCGTGATGAATCACGCCCCTACAGAGGCACACAAAACACCTTGTTGAACGCAGACATCCCCGCCCGTTCACCTATCCTCTTTCCCCCTCCCTACCCGCCCTGAGCCTGCCGAAGGACAGGGAGGGGGCCAGGGGGTAGATAAATCATCTATACAAACAGCACCGCCACACAGACAATCGCCAGCGCAATGAAGCCCACTGGTATCAGGAACTTCCAGGCCAGACCCATCAACTGGTCCACGCGCAACCGTGGCAGCGTCCAGCGAAACCATTGTAACAACAGCACGAAAGCAAACGACTTTAGCATTAGCCAGACAAAGCCTGGAATCGGGTCGGCGGCACCGATCGGCGACTGCCAGCCACCCAGGAACACCGCCGCCCCGAGCAATCCCACAAACCACATATGATCGAACTCGGTCAGGAAGAACAGCGCGAACTTCATCCCCGAGTACTCCGTGTGGAAGCCCCCCACCAGTTCGCTCTCGGCCTCCGGGAGGTCAAATGGCGTGCGGTTGACCTCCGCCGTCCCGCAGATAATAAACATAATGAACGGTATCCACAGGTAGGGTTTGAAGACATACCAGGCCAGGATGCCGGGGCCCTGGGCCTCAACAATCCGGGTCAGCGACAGCGTACCAGCAACCATCACAACACATACAAGCGCCAGCAGCAGGGGCACCTCGTAGCTGATGATCTGCGCTGCGCCGCGCATCGCCCCCAGCAGTGACCACTTATTGTTGCTCCCCCACCCGGCCATCACAATGCCCAGTACGCCCACCGACGTGACCCCCAGCAGATACAACAGCCCCACATTGAGGTCCACATTGGCGGCCAGGGTGGCCTTCACATCCCACGGGATCACGGCAAAGCCCAGCATGAAGGAAGTGAAGACCAGCACCGGCCCACACAGGTGCAGCCAGTAGTCGGCTCCCTGGGGGATGATGTCCTCTTTCTGCAGGAGCTTGAGGGCATCCATCGCAGTCTGGAACAGCCCTACCGGTCCGACCCGTGTTGGTCCCAGTCGCACCTGGATGTAGCCGGACACCTTCCGCTCCAGCCAGATAATGAACAGCGCCACCAGCAACGCAAGCACCAGCACCAGGATGGCCCCGATACCCCAGGCCAGGATGTCCACGAAGAGGGTAGGAATCCCGTGGCCCTGGCAGAATTCCTCTGACCAGGCGCGGACAGCAGCCCCAATTGCGTAGATGATGGACGTATTCATGCTCAGTTCTCGTAGGACAGGCCTTCGCCCGCCGTGCCTACTCCGCCGTAGTAGCAACGGCTACGAAGACCGGAAGCGGGCTAGGGACTCCGCTGAAGCTATGTCCCTCTCGCGACAGCGGATGGCCCGCGAAGGCAGGACAGGCTGGAAGCCCGTCCTACTGAGTTGTGTTATCTGTCAATATCTGGCAGCACGATGTCTATGCTTCCCAGAATGATGACAATGTCGGCGACATAAGCACCCCGCACGAGTTCCGGTAGCACCTGCAGGTTGTAGAAACTTGGCGCTCGCCAGTGTAGCCGCCACGGCTTCTCACTGCCATCGCTGACCAGATAGCAGCCCAACTCCCCGCGTGGTGATTCGAGCCGCTCAAACACTTCCCCCACCACAGGCTTGAGCTTGCGCGGCACCTTCACATTGATCTCACCCTCAGGCAGCTTCTCCAGACACTGCTTGAGGATCCGCACACTCTGACGCATCTCCTCCACGCGCACGAGGTGCCTGGCGAACGCGTCGCCCTCTTCTTGCGTGGGAATGTCGAATTCAAGTTGCGGGTATATGGAATAGCCTACAACCCGCCGCACATCATACGGAATCCCTGAGCCACGGACATTGGGTCCGCTGATGCTGTAACGCCGGCAAAGCTCCTGGCTAAGCTGCCCCGTACCCTCCAGCCGGTTACGGAAGATGACATTATAGGTCAGCAGGTCATCGTACTCTTTGATGCGGTCGGGGAAGTAGTCCAGGAACTCGGCCAGCTTATCGCAGAAGTGAGCCGGAAGGTCATTGCGCAGTCCGCCGATGCGCAGATAGTGATACAACAGCCGCTGCCCGCTGGTGTCCTCAAAGAGCTGCAGGACAACCTCGCGTTCGCGGAAACAGTACAAGAACGGCGTCCACGCGCCGCTATCCAGCCCCAGGCATCCGAAGTAGACCAGGTGGCTGGCGATGCGATTCATCTCAGCCATAATGACGCGGATGTACTCGCAGCGCGGCGTGACCTCAATCCCACAGAGTTTTTCCACGGCTCGCACGTAGGCAAACTCGTTGCCCATCGCGTTCAGATAGTCATAGCGGTCTGCGTAGGGCACATACTGCTGATAGGTGCTGGCCTCGGCGATCTTCTCCATCGAACTGTGCAGATAGCCGATGTGTGGGACCGCCTCAACGACCCGCTCCCCATCAAGCGTCAGCACCAGTCTCAGCACCCCATGGGTGGAGGGGTGCTGGGGGCCCATGTTGATGAGCAGCTCTTCAGTTGGCAGGGCGGTTTGCGTTTCCATTGAGTTCGTCGTGGGGCAGGCGTCTCGCCTGCCGCCGTTTCGTACGACAGGCATCCTTGCCTGTCGTTATCCTTGCTATTCTTCTATCTCTTCCTCTCGCCCCGGTGGCGCCTCCACCCGCACTCGGCCCACCACATCCGGAAAATCCTCGTGCAGCGGCTCTCTGCTCAGATACGGATGCTCCTCGGGATACTCCCAGTCCTTGCGCATTGGGTGCCCCTGAATATCCTCAGGCAGCAGCAGCGGTCGTGGGTCCGGGTGGCCTGTGAAAGTGACCCCATACATCTCCGCCGCCTCCCGCTCAGCCCAATTCGCCGTGTCCCAAAGCTCTGTCGCCGTTGGAACCTGCGGATTGCCGCGCGGTAGCTTCACCCGCACCACCACTGCCTCATCGCTCATTGGCCGGAACAGGTGATACACAACCTCGATGCAATCAGCACGATCCACGCCACACAGGTCCGAGAGGTGTGAATAGGAATTCTCGATCTCGAAGCCCACAATCCGCAAAGCATCTGCCAGTTCCTCGGCAGGCACGGTAATGTGCACCACCCCATCCAGCACCCCGCCCTCGCTGACACGGTCGCCCAACGCCTCAGCAATCTGCTCGGGCAGCGGCTCAACAACCTGGCGAGCGGCTTCCTCCTCTTTTTGTCCCTTATCCTGCTCTTCGCTCATAGCAACACTGTCGTTCGTCTCATTCGCCTGGCTTCAGCGGATCTTTGTACTCAGCGCGCTCAGGACGTAGACGAAAGTCTGGCCGCAATCCGTCTTCAAACCGGTCATCGGCAATAGAATCCTGCCTGATGCGATTGTGTAGTTCTAGCAGGCCCTCCAGGAACGAGTCTGGCCGTGGCGGGCAGCC
>JALGTI010000056.1 GCA_029821455.1 Candidatus Zipacnadia bacterium
TGCGTCGCTGAGCCATTCGGCCCCCCGAGTATGCAGCAGTACCGGCTGGACCCGGCTAGGGTCGAGATGAGCGAAAAGCTCCAGTAGGCTCTTTTCAGCCCCGCCCGTTTGCCGGGCGGTATCTATGTAGGCAATAGTTGCCATATCTCTACCATTGCGAGCGTGGAATAGAGGTAACTTAAGCTATTCGGCGCGGATGCCCAACTCGCCCAACGCACCCTGAAAGCGCTCAGCCACATGCCCCCAGGTGAAGCCCTCCTCAATGCGCCTGCGCCCCTGCTGACCAAGCTGTTGTGCGAACTGCTGGTCGCTCAGAATACGGGTCAGCGCCCGGGCAATCTCCTCTGGGCTTTCAGGGTTCACCAGCAGGCCGCTCACGCCCTCGGCGATGGCATCTTCTACGCCCCCGGTACGCCCGCCAATCACTGGCTTGCCGCAGGCGTTAGCCTCCAGATAGACAAGGCCAAACCCTTCGCTCGGCTCACCCGCGACATCACGGCTAGTCATAACGAGAACATCGCATAAATGGTAATAGGCGCTGAGCTGTTCGCCAGGAACTTCACCAATAAAGCCAACTAGCTCCTGCACACCCAACTCTTCAGCCAGTGTTTCAAGCTCCTGGCGACGAGGCCCGTCGCCGACGATGAGGTAGCGGAGCCTGGGCACGGCCATCCGCACTTGTGCCAAAGCCCCCATCACCATATCCTGTCCCTTGCGGGCAACCAGCCGACTGACTGTGAGTATCACCTTCTCGTCAGTCAGCCCCAGGTGGCTTCTCAGCTCTGGCACGCTGCGAGTGCCGTCCGTGTAAGCTTCGGGTCTGACCCCAGCATAGATGACGTGCACCTTGTCCGCCGGCAGCCCCCGCCGTGGCATCAGCCGGCTTGTATAATTGCTGATAGCCAGACCACCTGCCGCTCTTCGCAGCACGGCCTGCTGGACGGCCCACTTCATCACGTTGCCACCGGTCTGGATGAACTCTCTCCCATAGCCCATCACCACGTAAGGCACAGCCAATCGCTTACGGGCCAGTATCGCGGCGACTCCCTCCGGCGACCACTTGGTCGCAATGATGGCCTCCGGCCGGGGGGTCACATTCACTGCTGCCGTATTCATTGCCAGTGCGGTAGAGAGCAAGTCGCGGGCCGGCACCCGCAGGACGGGGTAGGGAACGGTCGCGTCGAAGGCCTGGCCGCCCGGCTGCTGAGTGGCGATAACCGTCAATTCTTCGCCTCGCTTAGCCAGAGCGCGGCACAGCTCGGCCACATAGGTTTGTATCCCACCCACCCTTGGAGGAAAGCCAGTGGCGAGAAAAAGCAAGCTCATCGTAGATACCCTTGAATCCCTGACGACGCTGCCACGCTGCCTGGTTACTCACTGTCCTGCTTATTGTTGACGGCAGAGGCTATACAGCGGGTGACTAACAGTCCAGGTGGCTCTGCCACAATTCGATGCGCGGGAACATCGCATTGGCCAAGTCCAGGGCCATCTGACTGGAGGCTGTCACCTGGCCTGTTTGCGCCAGGGCGGTGATGCTTATGTGGCCCAGCAGCCACGGCACCACGTCCTCCTCCCGCAGTGTCACACTGTGTTCGACATTCAGCCCCGGCCCCAACTCTCGCGCCACATTGTCCTCCACAGCCACCGCCACGCTGCGGTGCTCGGTGCTTACCGCCAGAGATGTCCTGGCATTATTCCAGTGGCTGTCGGTCAGCCGGTTGTGTAGCTCTGGACTCATTTGCGTAATGAACCTTCCCAGGTTGGTAATCAGCGCCATGTCGTGCAGGGGATCATAGGCACGGCGGGCACGCTTCTTGTTGGCCCACACCATCAGTGGGTGCTGTGAATGCAAACCCAGCCGCAGCGTCTGGAAGCCCATCTGCGCCGCCTTCTCACACAACACAGGGAGCATCGCCCCGTAGGCGTCCAACTCGCCTACCCGGTGTACCGACTCGGTCACCGTATAAAGGCCCTCTTCGGGCACGTGGAAGTTGCCCTGACGACCAATAACGTAGCCACATAATCGGTTCCCCTGCATCGCCGCTAAGGAAAGCTCGCGGTGAATATGTTGGCGGTGCAGCTTGAAGTCAATCAGCCATCCAAACTCCTCGGGAGTGCGCAGGATAGCGCCGGGGGTGCGTCGTGCATAGAAGTCGTACAGCTCCCACAGGTCATCTGTGGAGGTCTCCGAGACCGGGAGGATTTGGTACTCTTTGTCCCTCGGGGCGAGAGTAGCTGCCTCTTCCATAGGTAACTCCACAAAAACATCGTCCAGGAAAAAGCCCTTGCGCCGGTGTTCGGTAACCGTGACCATATACCCTACCAGGCCCGCCCGGAGGGTGGCATCGCCTATCTTCACACGACGCGGCATTAACAACCCGGCTGAGACGATCTCACCATCCACCTCTACCAGCGCCCAGCGGTGGGGCCGGTACGTAGGATCGGCTGTAATCTTGTCCAGGTCCCGCTGCCAATTGGTGTCTGTACCATACTCCCTGTAGAATAGGGCAACGAGCCGGTCTTCGTCCCTTGCCTCACCAAAGCGAATTTGAGCCTCCGCCACGATCAAAACCTCCTTGATGCTCTATACTGTTATCGGCCTTGTACACCGGCCATTAGAGGTCTAACGGATCGCTTCTCACCTTCGCCGTTTGTTTTCACTGTCCGCGTACGACTCTAGTTGCGGCATCCCCCGCTAGTCGGCAGGCCTGACGCACCCGACGTAAGGGCTCCGGCCACCTGTATTTCTCCGTCCACGCCAGTATCACCTTGCGGCAATCATCCAAGGTGACGAGGTTTCCCGGCGAGACGATAAGCGGCCGGGTGCCCCGCCTGGTACGCACAGCCGCGCCAACTGTCTCGCCCTCCAAAACCAGTGGCCGCCACGCGCCGCGCTCCTCAGGCGGCTGCTCATACTTGCCCACCAACGGCCGGTCAGCCACCCCAATGGTGGGTATGTCATACAGCACGCCCAGATGGGTAGCCAGGCCGCACCGCCGGGGATGGGCGATACCGTGACCGAGGCACAGCAGCGCGTCTGGCCGCAGTTCAATATCCTCCAGAGCTGCCTCTATCGCAGGGCCGACGGCAAAGATGAACAGCCCTGACATATATGGTCGCGGCGCAGGCCGCTGAATAACAACTGGCTCCTCATCGGCCAGTGCCACTGCCGTTGCTGTACCGGCGCGTTCTGCGGCAGCCACTGCGCACAGCCGCTCTGAGATACCTGCCAGCGGCACCAGTCTCACCCCACACGCCAGTCGCGTCTGCAACTCCTGCGCTGATTGCTGAGTCACGTTCCAGTCGGTCTCCACCTGCGGCTTCATCAGCTCGCCTCGATTCTCGCGGTATGATTTCTCTCATCTGAAGGGATACCCTTGTAACCCGCCGAAATACTACTGGTTACATTCAACCGTTTCGATTCAATCCAGGAGTGATTTATATGGGAAAGTCCGAAGTCTGGTTTGTCTGCACCCAGTCGCATCGAGAGAGAGTGTTCAAAGATGAGCACTGGGACCAGCTTTGCTCCGAGTTTGATGTCACCAGCAATGACACCGGGCAGAGCCTGACATCCGAGCAGGTGGCTGAAGGCTGTGCCGGCTACTGGGGCATCATCACTGGCTGGGGCGCGCCTCCGCTTGTCGCTGATGTGTTCGAAAACGACCCTGATCTGAGGATAATCGCCCACTCAGCAGGCTCTGTCAAGTATCTACTCAGCCAGGAAGTGGTAGACAAGTACCTGGTCCCACGGAACATCGTCACCTTTTCAGGTAACGTTGCCATGGCCTGCAATGTTGCCGAGTCCACAATCGGCCTACTCCTGATGACCTGCCGGCACTGGGTTCACATCAATAACCACTACCACGAAACCGGCGAGTGGCACCCTCCTGATGTTCCGCGCAATGTCCAGGGCCTGTTGGGCAGCACCATAGGCGTGGTGGGCGCCTCGGCCGTGGGTCAGGAGGTCATTCGCCTTTTGCAGCCGTGGGATCTCAATATCATCTGCTACGACCCGTATGTAAGCGCCGAGCAGATGGCAGCACTGGGGGCTGAGAAAGTAGAGCTGAATGAGCTGTTCGAGCGCTCCGACCACGTGACCATCCACGCGCCCACCACTCCTGAAACTGAGAAAATGATTGGGGCCGAGCAGTTGGCCTGCCTGCGCGATGGCGCGACCCTCGTCAACACCTCCCGGGGCTGGGTCATTGACCACGATGCCCTGTTGAAGGAGTGTCAGGCCGGGCGGCTGTTCGTCTGCCTGGATGTCACCACGCCAGAGCCGCTGCCGCCGGATAGTCCCTTCCGAGGGCTCAAGAGCGTGTATATTACCTCCCACGCGTCAGGCGCAGGCTACTATGGATACTTCAGGATTGGTGAGCAGACACTGCAGGCCTTGCGCGACTGCCGCGATGGCAAGCCAGTCCAATATGCGGTGGACTACTCTCGCTATGCCACTCTGGCCTAACCGCTGCCCGCCTCACCTGGAGGATTCAATTGCCCTCACAATCCGCCGGCGAATATGACCTGTCGCTCATCATCCCCGCCTACAACGAGGCCGAGCGCATCGGTCGGGGACTGCAGACCGTCATAGCCTGGGTGGAGCAGTGCTGCATCACCACAGAACTCATCGTGGTGGATGATGGCAGCACCGATGGCACCGCCGAGGTAGTCAAGGTAGCGGTCGGCGACAGCCTGCCGCTGCGCATACTGCGCAATGAACCCAATCGCGGCAAGGGTTTCTCCGTCCGACGCGGACTGCTGGAGGGCAAGGGTGCGATTGTCGGCTTCAGTGACGCCGACTTCTCAACCCCCATTGAGGAAGCCGACAGGCTGCTTGCAGCCATCAACGAGGAAGGTTATGACATCGCTATCGGCTCACGGGCGATGAAAGAGTCCATCCTTGCCCAGCGGCAGGCGTGGTATCGTGAGTATGCCGGCCGCGCGTTTAGCCTTTGCTACCGGCTGGTGCTGATTCCCGGCATCGTGGACTCCCAGTGCGGCTTCAAGTTCTTGCGGCGCGAGGTCGCCCACGCTGTGCTGCCTCACCAAACCCTGGATGGCTGGGCGTTTGATGCCGAGCTCCTCCACATCGCCCGCAGACTGGGCTATACGATAGCCCAGATTCCTATCCGCTGGGTAAACGACCCCAGCAGTAAGGTGAAGATGTTACGCGACGGCCCCAAGATGGCCCTGGATGTCTGGCGCGCCCGCTGGCGCCATCGTAACCTTCGTCCTGGATAGCGCCTCCATCGCGCCTTGAACGTCGCTAACGGCTCCCGCCACGGTTGACGCCTGTCGCTGCGGCAGATATAATTTTGCCTACTGTGTGGCATCGGAATACAGTTCAGTCCTCTCATTTAGGGCGACAAAGCCTTGCAATCGTTGCGGTATCCCTGCTGGTGGCAGTGACGTATGCCCCAGCCCGCGCGGGGAAGGTCTATCCTGCCTGGGTTATACCAGACACCCTCAATGTCCGCTCTGGCCCCGGCACCGACCGGGACAAGATCGGCACTCTCACCAAGGGCACGAAAGTCTTCGTCACCGCCTTCCGCAACAAGTGGTGCTGGGCGAAGCTGCCGGACGGCAGTTGGGGCTGGCTGGCCGAGTGGCTGCTGCAGTTCTCGGCAGCCAAGGGCAAGGCTCTTGCAGAAGCGGCTGCCGGCAGCGGTGCCAGTTCCGCTGTGCATCCTCCTGCATGGGTTAAGGTTAGCAGTGTCAATGTCCGCAACGGGCCAGACTCCAACCACAAATCCTACGGGACCCTTAGGCGTGGCACTAAGGTTTACGTCCTTGAAAAGCAGGGCAACTGGCGGAAATGCCGTACCCCAGGCGGCAGTGGCTGGATCCGCCAGGATATGCTGGAGTTTGACATTGAAAAGGGACGCAAACTGGCAGGCACCTCAAGCGTCGATGAAGGAACAGCCAAGGCCTATGTCAAAGAAGACAATGTACGCTTGCGCAAGGGCCCTGGAAGAAGCTACGAGATAATAGACACCCTCACCAAGGGGCAGACGCTGTATGTGACGGAAAAGCGCAATGACTGGGCGAAGGTGACAGTCCACGGCGGCAACACAGGCTGGATCGCCAACTGGCTGATAAAGTACGAGAGTGGGCAGAGCGACCGTGGGCCAGTCAGCATTACTCCCCCTGGCGATGATTTCCCCTCCCCAAGCAGTTCACGGACGGATGAAAGTAGTGAACTTGTGGGCCTTGCCGCCTGGATTGGCGACGACCGGGTCAATATCCGCTATGGGCCAGGCCTCGAACATCAGGTGAAGGCGCAACTGAGCAAAGACACCAAGGTTTACATCCTCGATATGCAGGGGCACTGGCTGCAGCTCAAGTACAATGGCGACGAGAACGGCTGGGCAGCCGGCTGGTGCCTGAACTTCACCCCTCCCGGAACTCAACCCGCTATGGCTGAGGAAAACGGCCAGGAGGTGGAGGTGCGCGTAGGCTGGGTCGCGCGCGATGAAGTCAACGTCCGCAACGGGCCCGGAACCAACTATCCTGAGATCGGGGAATTGACCCTCAGCACCGAGATTGTCATTATCGGCCAGAAGAGCCAGTGGTACAAGGTCGCGATGGACAACCACAAGGTCGGGTGGGTGGCCAGTTGGCTGATTGACACGCGAGCTGAACGTCGCGCCAGGCGCACCGATGCTGAGGAGGTGGCTGCCGCTGAAACAGCTACCCATGCCGCCCTATCCAGCGGAAGCAACCAGATGGGCAGCAAGATCATCGCTACTGCGATGACCAAGCTAGGCGCCTCGTATCGTCGTGCCAATGCCGGCCCCAATGTCTTTGACTGCTCAGGCTTCGTTTACTGGGTGCACAAGCAGCACGGCATCACCCTGACGCGCAGCTCGTCCGATATGATAAACTACGGCAAGCCCGTTCCCCGTGATCAGTTGCAGCCGGGGGATGTGGTCTACTTCAAGAATACCTATCGCAGCGGCATCTCCCACGTCGGCATCTACATCGGCAACGGCGACTTCATCCACGCTTCCAACCATCGCGGAGGCGTCAAGGTATCATCCCTCGCTTCAAGCTACTACGCTCCCCGCTATGTAACAGCTCACAGGATGTACTGAACTAGCCCGGCAGCAGGAAGTGGCCGTGGGTCTGGGTGATGGCATCCACGATCAAGAATGCCACCATAATGACGATGTCGCCGAATACCATACCCAGAAAGAAGCCATTGGCCCGCAGCACGCTCTTGTGGCCGCCGTACTTGGTGACGACGCTCTTGAGCATCCAGGCGATGAGGATCGAGAACCAGAGCCTGTGCATGGGGTAGGTCTGCATCATAATGTAGCCGACCGGATGCAAGGGGAACCACATAAAGCGCTGCCGCAGCCAGAACATTAGCAGCGTCAGGCCGACGCCGACTCCGAGGCCGGCTATCGCTTGGCCGGAGGGATCAGTGGGGTTGGTGAGCGCATTCTGCAGGCGATTGAAGCCGCCAGCCCCCGCGCCGCCCACGAACCACGGGTCACAAGCCAGCCCGCCGTACGTATACAGTAATCGCAGATTCATATAGTAGCAGATGACTAGGGAAAGCAACGTCGCCGCTCCAAATGCCCACATCAAGCGCCGCTGATCAAGAGCGCTGACGCTGGCAATCTTCGCGCTCTGGATGTAGCTGGGCATGATGAATGCCCGCTGGTCAATCATAAACGACCATTCAAGGAAGGTCCCAATGGTCAGGTCCCGTGCTGCTACGTTCTTGCTTCCAACCACAAGCCTCAGCATATCCAAGGGGGAATTGTACGACTGCACGAACAATAATCCCGACTCGCAGACTACTTTGGAAAGGACCGTACACAGAATCACATAGAAGCCAACTATGTAGAAGCTCATTGGCAGGGATGCGCCGGCGTAACCAATCCACACCGCCATCGCAATGATCACGCCAAGCAAACCCAACAGCGTCCAACGGGCCGGGAAAGCCTCACCGCCCTCATCGCGTAGCTTCCCCACAGCGCGCTGCCAGAGTTCTCTCAGGTATCTGCGGGCCACCCAGAACGTCAGGAAGACGTAAACGAACTGGCCGCCGGGAGGCTGGTTGCCCAGCCATGCCGGCGCGCCGGAGAGGGTCCGCACGGCGCTGGCCTTATAACCCAGGAAGTGTGCCCCCAGCATCTGCAGCTTCGTGAACCAGTAGAAGAACCACAGCGAGAAGGAGACCTCACTCCGGAGCAAGAAGCTTACTCCAATGACCGAGGGGTAGACGTGGCCAGGCACCCACCCGACAGCACTAAGCGGCTCCTCCCTAAAGATTTGGGAGAAGTCGTACTCCAGCTTAATGGCCGGAAACGTCGGGAAATAGAAATGCAAGCCGGCAAGCAACTGGGCCAAGACAACTATGCCGAAGCCTATCCACATCAGGCCGTTGTGGAAGAACGTGCCGACCTTCCAGGGGGCGTCGGAGCTTGAGGTCATCTCCATCGGTAGGGCAACCAAGGGGAATGACAGCTTCTCACGGTCAATCCATTGCTTGCTGAGGATGACCGACAGGAACATCATCATCCCGTAGGCTAGCACCGTCAACAGACCCCAGGCCAACAGGACCGGAAGCCACTCCCCATAGGGAATGGCCCGGCCCGAGGGGAGGCCCTCATAGAAGTATCGGATGGCGCTATCGCTGTGCGGCGTCATCCACGCCGGTATGTATTCGTGAAAGAGTTGCTCCCACTTGTTGGCCGGGTTTGCGTAATAGAACGGCCCTACCACAACAGAGATAAATACATTCTCTGCGCCGTGACCTGGTACCAGAGTGGAGAACAGCAGCATACAGTAGATGGTTAGCAGCTCGGCACGGCTGAGCGCCAAGCGTCTGTGTAACAGTCTCAGCAAGGGGTTGACGACCAGCACCAGAATCAACAGCAGAAAGATGGCCCCCGGAGGCAAGTGCTGGCCATACAGACACTGATAATGGCACTGAGCAACAGCCCGATGAGTATACTGCGGCCGGTGACGCCGCCGAGGTGAACCTGTGGTTTTGAAGCGGGTGTTGATGGCGATGCTTGTGACTGGACACTCATGTTGTTGTGCTTTTTCGCTGTCTTGTTAGGTTCTCCCTGCACAGCACCTAGAGAGATGAGGAAGCTGTCGGCCTCAGTACGCTCCCTTGCCTACTAGCACAACCGGGATGGTGCGCAGGATGATGCTCAGGTCCAGCCGCAGCGAGCGATGCTTGATGTAGTAGAAGTCGTACTCGATGTTTTCTTAGCCTCCAGCCGCTTGCGCTGCCACGGCTCGTATTGCTCCACGATGAATGGCATCTCAGGTCGTGGGCCGACGAAGCTCATCTCACCCCGCAAGATGTTGAATAGTTGGGGCGCTTCGTCAAGGCTGTACTTGCGCAGCCAGCGGCCAATCGCGGTGACGCGCGGATCATCGGGCCTCTCTGGCGCTGGCGCGTACGGGTCGGTGTCCGCTCGCATCGTACGGAACTTATACATCGTGAACATCCGGCCCAGGTAGCCGACCCGGGCCTGCTTGAAGATAGCCGAATGTCCCGTCTGCCGCCTTATCAGCCAGGCAACGATCAGTAGCATTGGTGCCAGCAGTACCAACAGCGTCAAGGCCAGCAGCCAGTCAATAACCTGCTTGATGGTGCGCTGCCACCAGGCGAATCGGTCAATGTCCAGCTTGCTGACATCCAATTCGCCTGTAGCAAGCGCCTCCCTCACGCGCTTCTCAAGCTTTCCAATACTAGTGGGCGGCTTCAACTGACACCTGCCTGGACGACTGCCTCACGCCCCAATTGATAGGCCCGCTCCATCGCTTCGGGCATCTCCTTGACCTCGCCCCAGCGGCGAACGGTCACATCGAGCTCCTTGAGGTCCTTGACCTTGAAGTGCCGCGCCCACACGCGCAATGGCTCCAGAACCCAGCGTCCCTCCTCGGGCATCGTGTGGGTGGTAACAACAATCCACACCTTGCCCCTCAACGCGTCCAGGAACTCACGATCCACATAGCGTGTAGAAAACCGATCCACAAAGCACTTCATCTGGGCGGTGACGCCCTGCCAGTAGACCGGGCTGGCCCAAATGATGATGTCAGCGTCCATCACCTTGGCAACGGTGCCCGGCCAGTCGTCGTCAGCCCGGTCATCCTTGCGCTCCTTCATTTTGTCAACCATTGGGCCGATGGGGTGGATGTTGAGATCATCCAAATAGACCTTCTCCACCTCACAGCCCTGTTCCTGGCAGGCCCGCAGTACCTCACTAGCAAGCAGATCGGTATTGCCATTCTTACGGGGACTTCCAAGCAACGCTAGCGCCTTCATTATGAACATCTCGTCCTTCCTTTGGCATCTGTTTCCTGGTGCACAAGACTGTTTCGCACATCAAGGCATCGGTTCCTCCCCACTAGGTAGGTCAGGCTTCCACCACAAAGTGCAGGGGAGGTGAATAGCCAGCTTTGAGCGAACAGGCCCAAACGTACCAAGCTGCTTATCTACTGCCACATGAAGGGTGTCTGAAAACGATGCGCTTTGAATCATTTAGCGGCACGCCCTATGAGATTGGTCTACAGAAAGGGCAACGCTGCAAGGACAAGATTGTTGCCTGGGTGCAGCATATGTACGAGTGGTGGGAGCGCGACTGGGGGGCTACTGATGAGCTACTGGAGCCACTCTACGAGCGTCTGCGCAGCAACTCCGAGGAGATGTATCCGGAGATGCTCGCGGAAATGGATGGCATCGCCGAAGGTGCAGGGCTCTCGCCGCGGCAGATACTACTTCACAATCACTATGGCTATCTTTGGAACACAATAGGCGCACAGCCCCAGGCCCAGCAATGCTCGGCGGCCGGCTACGTGAGCAGCCCGCAGGGACCTATCTTGGGCCAAAACCTCGACATCGGCGCAGGCGATTTCTACTTCTGCGAACTGAGCCACCCGACCACCGGGTACGCGGTGCTGTCAGATGGCTGGTACGGGATGTGTTTCGGCGATATGGGGCTCAATGAGCGTGGATTGGCGGTTGGCACATCGGCCTTAGGCTGCAAGACGTATATGGATGACTGGGAGACCGGCATCCACAACCACTTCTGGACAAGGCTTATCCTGCGCAATTGCACGAACGTGTCTGAGGCAATCGCGTACCTGCAGGACAACGGCCCTATGATTGCGCCAGGGCAGGGAAAGAACTATTTGCTGGTGGACGCTGAGGGCGACATCGCCGTTGTCGAACGCACGCAGAACACCGCCGCTGTCACGCGCGAGCACAATGGCGCGATGGCAGCTACCAACTTCTGCCTACACCCTGAGATGGTCAAGCTCATTGATGATAGCACTGATGATCGAACTGCTGGAATCAACAACGCTAAAGACCGCCACCGGCGGATACTGCAACTGTTCGAGGAGGCGGGCCGCCACGGCAGCCTGGAGCTCATGATGAAGACGTTGCGGTGGCACGAGATGCCCGGTGCACTGTGCAGGCACGAGGGCAGTGACCCGACCGGTTATACGCGACTGTCACTCATCGCCCTGCCTCACGAGCGCAGGCTATATGCCACCGACGGTCCGCCGTGCCAAGTAGAATACGAAGTCTTCGAGCTTGAAAGCGACGAGTAGCTACGATGAAGGGATGATAGAGGTGCCCGCCGCGATGACCAGCCGCCAACGAATGCTGGCGGCGATTGAATGCGCGGAGACCGACTATGTACCATGTAGCTTCATGATCTTCGCGGCCCTGCAAAACCGCTGCAAGAGCACCGAAGAGTTCGTGCGCAGGCAAGTTGAGCTAGGTCTGGATACTTTCCTGGACATTCGCATGCCGCTGCAGCCTGTGCCGGGGCCACAGGTGCAGATCCGACAATGGCGTGAGGAGGACAGCGACGGACCAGATATCCTACACAAGGAATGGGGCACTCCAGACGGCACACTGAAGAGCGAGGTGCGCCTGACGGCTGACTGGGTCGACCTGGAGGATGTGCCCCTGTTCAACGACTATCTTGTGCCACGCGCTCAGAAGTTCCCGGTCGAGACACCTGATGACCTCGCTGCTCTGCAACACGTGCTTACCCCGCCGCGGCCCCAGGATATGGCGCAGTTCCGCGCCGAGCTGGCCGCCGCCAAGGAGCTAGCCGCCGAGCTGAACCTCATTGTAGCAGTAGGCAGGAGCCTGGGCCTCGAGGCGGCCGCGTGGCTCTGCGGGATCCGACAGCTAATCTTTCACGCCGTTGACCGGCCTGAGATGGTGGACGCGCTGGCCCAGCTGCTGCACGACTGGAACGTGGCGTGGATGCAGGAGGTCCTCCCCCTGAGGATGGACCTGTTTGTGCGCCGCGCCTGGTATGAGGGAACTGATTTCTGGTCGCCGCCAATGTACCAGCGATTCATCTTCCCTTATCTCAAACGCGAGGTCGAACTCACCCACGAGGCCGGCGCCAAGTTCGGCTACATCCACACCACCGGCACGATGGGCGTCTTAGACCAGATAATGGATGCAGGCGTGGACGTGCTCATCGGCGTGGACCCGGTTCAGGGCATGCAGACCGATATGAAGGTGATGCGCGAGCGCGCCGGCGACAAGCTGGCTCTCTGGGGTGGGGCGAACGGCTTCGTCACCGTAGAAAGGGGCACGCGGGAACAGATACGAGACGAGGTGAGGGAGGCCATCGAGAGTCTTGGCCCGCGCGGGTTCATCCTCTCGCCGGTCGACAACATCCTCGATGAAAGCGATGAGACCATGGAGCGCGTTCACATCTTCATTGACGCGTGGCGGGAGATGCGATGATGATAAGGACCTTTAGAGGAACAGTAGTCAAAACAACTTACACACCTGCGCTCGTAATACTAGTAGCACTGCTACCTGCGGCGGCCTGGGCCGAGCCCGTTGTCAGGACCCTCGACAACGGTGCACGCTTGATTGTCGAAGAGAACCGCGCGGCGCCGGTAGTTGCCGTACGCTTCTATGTCAACACCGGTGCTGCGCTGGAGGGCAAGTACCTTGGCGCAGGCGTCAGTCATTATGTCGAGCACTGCTGCGACAAGGGCACGCCCACACGCACGGCGGCCGAGATTGATGATATAGTGGAGGAGTTGGGCAACAACGCCAATGCTTATACTAGCAAGCGCGTGACCTGCTACCATATCACGACAGCGGCCAAGTTCGCGCCCCAGGCCATTGATCTGCTGGGCGACTACGTACTGGGGGCGACCTTCCCTGAAGAAGAGGTTGAGATCCAGCGCGGTGTGATATTGCGCGAGATCGCCAGGGGCGATGATGATCCCGGCCGGCTTATCTATAACCTGTTCGAGGAGACGATATTCCGCAATCATCCACGCCGCTACCGTATCATAGGGTATGTGGAGCAGTTCAAGGCCCTCACTCGCGACGACCTGGCTGCTTATCATGCCGAACGCTATACCCCGGACAACCTGGTGGCCGTTGTGGTAGGTGATGTGGTTGCTGAGGAAGCACTGGCGGCACTTGAGGCAGCGTTGGGCAAATACCCTCGCCGCGCCGCACCAAGTCCGACGCTGCCAGATGAGCCAGCTCCCATCAGTGTCCGGCGTCGCACAATGGAGCGTGAGGGCCTCCAGCGCGCCTACCTGATGATGGGCTTCCGCACCGTTGACCTATTCAGCCCTGATATGTACCCACTGGATGTCGCCTCTTACATTCTCAGCAATGGCGCAACCTCGCGGCTGGTAAAGGAGCTGCGCGACGAGCAGGGCATCGTGGACAGCATCTACACATGGTCTGACACCCCTGACTACGGAGCCGGGACGTTTGTCATCAGCGCGGTCCTGGATCCTGCCAAACTCGAGGAGGCAGAGTCAGCTATCCTAGAGCACCTCGGCGGGCTCAAGCGAGCACCAATTAGCCCCCAGGAGCTGCGCCGTGCAAAGAACCAAAAAGAGGCTGAACTGGTCTTTGCCAGAGATACCGTGGAGGGCCGCGCCGAGCAGCTCGCCTATGACCTGCTACTGACCGGCGATATAGATTTCAGCCGCCACTACGTCGAACGTATCCACCAAGTCACAGCCAAGGACATTCGGCGTGCTGCACGCAAGTATTTTGACTTCAACAGACGAGTTGTTTGCGTGCTGCGGCCCCCGCAACAGCAACAGCCACGAGAACAAGACACCCAGGCGCGCGAAAGCCGCATAGTGCACGAAGTTCTGGACAATGGCATGCGGGTTATCGTCAAGTCTGACCCGCAGGTGCCAACAGTTCACATTGCCACCGCCGCTGAGGCAGGCCTGCGTTGTGAAACGCCCCAGACCAACGGCATCACCCGCTTTATGGCTCAAATGCTCCTGCGCGGCACGACTACTCGCACCCGCCAGCAGATTGCAAACGCCTTTGAGTCAGTCGGCGGCGCTATCAGCGTTTTCTCGGGCCGTAACAGTTTCGGAGTTACCGCCCAAGTGCTGCCGGCCGATGTTCAGAAAGCACTAGAGACAGTGGCTGACTGTTTGCAGCACCCAAGCTTCCCGCGTGAGGAGTTCGAGCGGCTCCGGCAGCTTACTCTGACGGCCATTGCTGCCCAGGAGGACGATGTTGACAGCGTCGCCTCCAAGCTGCTGCGAGAGACGCTGTTCCGTGTTCACCCATATCAGAATCAGGAAATCGGCAACGCCAGTAGCATTGGTGCCCTGACCCTTGAAGCGGTGCGGCTTTATCACAGCCAGGTCTGTCGCCCCGAGCGCATAGTCCTGGTGGTGCTGGGGGATTTCGACGCGAACGAGACGCTTCAGCAGATCAGGGCGCTGTTCGGAAGCTGGCGGCCACTGCAGGTCGAGTCACTACCACAACCACCCCAAGAGCCACCACTGGAGACGGTCCGCGAGCAAATCACACAGCGCCCTCAGCAACAGGCCATCGTTATGTACGGCTTCATCGGCCCACAAGTAGATGATCCGGACCGCTATGCTGCCGATGTGATGAGTGCTGTCTTCGCCGGCGCCGGGATGCCTGGCGGCCGGCTAAACAAGGCGCTGAGAGGGCGTCAACTAGTCTACGCCACCTTCGCCTACCCCGTCCGCGGCATAGATCCCGGCTACTATGCCATCTATGCTGCAACTCCACCGGCGCAGGTGGAGGAGGTACGCTGCATTATTGAGGACATTGTTCGCCAGTTGCAGGATGAACCTATCGGCGATGAGGAACTCCGACGCGGCAAGCAGATGTGCGTCGCCACCCACGACATCGGAATCAGCCACCCAGGCTCCCTCACTCAGTCAATCGCACTGGACGAACTGTACGGGCTGGGCTATGATGAAATCATAGAATATAGCCAACGCATTGAGGCGGTGACGGCCGCAGAGGTTCAGCAGCAGGCCTGCTCTTTGCTAGACCTGGAGCATTGCGCCATCGTTGTGACAATGCCGCCTGAGCAGTAGGAGGTCAGACAAGTACAATGGAGCAAACCAACTATGGCAATCTGATCACTAACGAGATCGCTGACATCGTCCGCGAGACCGACGCCAGGCAGGTGCAGGCTGTTGTCGAGGCAATCCTGGAAGCCAAACGCATCTTCGTGGCCGGGGCTGGCCGCAGCCTGATGATGATGCAGGCCTTTGCAATGCGCCTGATGCATCTGGGCCTGGAGTCTTACGTAGTCGGCGAGACGGTCACGCCCAGGATTGAGCCTGGTGACCTGTTGATAGTCGGCTCCGGTTCAGGGCGTACCAGGCTGACCCTCGCCACCGTCGAGGCAGCAACCACCGAAGGCGCGCGTACTTGCGTCATCACCGGCCATGCCGATTCGCTCATCGCCCAACGCTGTGACCTGGTGCTGCACCTCCAAGCGCCGGTCACTGTCCCCCAAGCCGAGCGCCGCTCCCAGCAGCCACCGGGTTCCTTATTTGAGCAGTGCCTCCTGGTCACATGCGAGACCATCATTATGCACCTGGTGGACCGGCTGGGAACCACGGAGGAGCAGATGCGCACCCGACATACGAAGCTTGAGTAGAAGACGAGGACAGCAAGCAGGAAGCTCAGACACCGAAATTAGCAGTTGATTTGAATTCCTCGAAGTTAGTTGCTTTGTTTCCTGGCCCAGCCTCCAAAGAAGACTGCGTTCCTGAGGCTAACCCTCGCTGGAACCTCTGTTCAATCCCCTTGACATACCGTGGGTTGACCTCAATCATCATGAAGTCTCGCCTCAGAGCCTGTGCCACATATCCAGTCGTGCCGGTTCCCGCTACCGGGTCCAAGACCAAATCTCCCTCATTTGTGGAAGTCAGCATCACTCGTCTGAGCAACTCGGCCGGCTTTTGGGTCGAATGGAGTTTATTGCCGTCTTCACCTTTCATACGTTCCCGCCCTCGGCAGATGGGCAAATGCCACACATTAGCTCCTACTTTTCCAATACCCAGCTCTCGTGCCCATTCCTTGTTGAATGTGTGTCCCTTGGCTGCCTTATCTTTCAGGGCCCATATCAGTGTCTCCGTCGCATTGGTAAACCTTACACCAAGCCAGTTCGGCATTGGATTCGTTTTTGCCCAAATCACGTCGTTCAGTATCCAGTACCCCAGATCTTGCATCAGGCTGCCCACCCGAAAGATACTGTGATAGGTGCCGATAATCCACAGCGTCCCGCTGGGCTTCATCACCCTTTGCACTTCGGTCAGAAGAGTTCTGATGAAATGGTCGTATGCCTCAAAGGAAGGGAACTTATCCCAGTCGTCATTGACGCCTTCCACATCTGTTCGAACATTCCAGCGCTTGAGTTTCTTGTTCTCCAGTTGCAGGAAATACGGTGGGTCTATGAAGACCATGTCAACACTTGCATCTTCCATTTTGGGCAGCACTCTCAGGGCATCACCCAGAACAACTCTATTCCTCAATTCCGCAACCGAGTAGCTCCTTTTCTCCGCCGAATCCTCTATCACAAGCCCCCGAATACCCGTCTCCGTACCGCCCCGCTTGGCACCTTCCGTTACATCCATCTTAGCTCCTTGTTGTGTCTTTTGCTGCTACAGTAGCATATAGCCGCACTCTGCTGCAAGCCTCAAGCTCCCGCCTGTCCATCGCTGTTATACATCATAGTTTCGCCGCGCCTGTTGACGTATGCAACATCAGTGCGTATAATTAAGTTACTAAGCCGTCATCCGGGCCGCAGTAGTCGAGACAGTGCGGCCCGCTTGCGTATCAGGAGGGCCACGTGTTCGGTCAAATCATCCGCGATATCAGGGCGGCTCGCGAGCGGGACCCAGCCGCACGCAGCAACCTTGAAGTTCTGCTATGCTACAGTGGCCTGCACGCCATTATCGCCCATCGCATCAACCACAGGCTGTGGAACTGGGGCTTGAAGCTGCTGGCGCGATGCAGCTCCCACGTGGCCAAGTTCTTCACTGCCATCGAGATACATCCCGGTGCCAGGATCGGAACTGACTTCTTCATAGACCATGGTGCGGGTATCGTGATTGGCGAAACTGCGGAGATCGGCGATGGTTGCACCCTGTTTCACGGCGTCACCTTGGGCGGCACGGGCAAGGAGCGCGGCAAGCGCCATCCAACTCTGGAAGATGACGTGACAGTGGGGGCACATGCCCAGATCCTCGGCTCCATTACCATCGGCAAAGGCTCTGTCGTCGGGGCTGGTGCGGTGGTGCTGGATTCGGTGCCCGAGTACTGCACCGTCGTCGGCTCCAAAGGCAGCATCATCCGCCGACGCGGCCATCGCGTGTACGACTTCCGCCACGACCGACTGCGGGCCGTTGACCCAGCAATCGGGTTACTGATGCAACGGGTCCGCAAGTTGGAGCAACAACTGGCAACCCACACCGGCGAGCAGCCGCCGGCTGATGATGAACTCTTGCGTGTTGTACCAGAACTAGAAGATCGCCAAGATCAAGACGACGAGTCAGAGCAAGACGCCAACGATTGAGGCTATGAAAACGAACAAGACCCTCAAGGTTACCGCGATTGTAGTGGCCATCATAACGCTAGTGCTCCTCGCCGCGGTGTTCGCCGCTGCAATTAGCATGCGCCAGTTTGAAGCCAGCCAGCGCATTGCTGGCAATGTCACCATTGCGGGCGTGCCAGTTGGCGGAATGACGGAGCAGCAAGCAGTTGAAACCGTGCGCTCGCGACTGCAGGCTTCGTTACCGCAGCAGATTGAGCTGCATTATGGTGATGGCAAGACACTGGCTACTCGCCATGAACTGGGGGCCGAGCTGCTCATCCAGAATGCAGCCATCCAAGCGACAAAGATAGGCCGCACTGGGCGGTTTTTCGAACGCCTGGGCACTCACCTGCGCTTGCGACGCACCGTCCTTGATATCCCCCTCCAGACCCGGGTGTCAAAGCCTAAGTTGAGGGCCTTCGTGGCTGCCCTGCGTCCGCTGGTGGATTGTCTCCCTGAGGATGCGGAGATCACAATCAGCGATGATGACGAGGTTCGGGCTAAACCTGGCCAGGTTGGCCGTGTCCTGCGCATTGAGGAATCCGTGGCCGCAGTCGCCACGGCCCTCGCCGACCCTTGGGTCGCTGCCGTTGACCTCGCCGTGGATCTAACCCCTCCGGAGGTGACCACCGAACAGCTTGAGGACATCGAGGTCGTGCTGTCCTCCTACAGCACCAAGTTCAATCCGGGCAAGGTCAATCGTACTCATAACCTGAGACTAGGGATTGCGACGGTTAACAAGACAGCCATCGAGCCCAATCAGATCTTTTCGCTTAATGAAGTCGTGGGCGAACGGGCTCCTGGTCGCGGGTATCGCGCGGCCCTCATCTTCCGCGAGAGCGATGTGCGGCCCGAGACAGGCGGTGGGATGTGTCAGGTCAGCAGCACCATATACAACGCTGCGCTGCTGGCTGGCCTGGAGATGACAGAGCGCTTTCCACATCAGCGCCCTGTTGATTACATACCAATGGGCCGTGATGCGACGGTTTACTGGGGCTCCAAAGATCTGAAGTTCAAGAATAGCCTGGCCCACACCATAATGCTGATGGGAGGCATTGAGGGCAACACACTGTGGGTCAAGATACTGGGCAAGGCCGAGGATAAGCTCGAGGTCAAGCTATTCCGCACTGGCGTAGCCAGGGGCTCATTCAGGATTATTGAAAAGCCTGACCCAGATCTGCCAGAGGGTAAGAAAGTGCGGGAGCGGCCTGGCAGCGCCGGAGGCACCGCTACGTTGTGGCGTGAGATCTACAAGGACGGCAAACTCATCAAGAAGGAGAAGCTGCACACAGATCACTACCCCTCGATAGCCAAGATCGTACGGGTAGGCGTCAAGGGTGCTGAGGGTGCGCAAGAGGGCGAAGCCGCCCCGGGTACTGAGGAACCCCGGCCATCTGAAGCGGGTCTTGTCACCGACGACTCATCTACCACCACACCATCCCCGGATGTCCCTACTCCCTGAGCCAAGCAACTCTCCATGGCATAGCAGCGTCGGCACACCCCTGAGGAACTTGTTATTCGCCCAGCAGCCTCGCCGTCTCCGGAAAGTGGGAGGTTATCACGCTGTAGACTTCGTCGCTATGACGGCGAAGCGTGGTCACCACATCGGGCAGCGAGACGCCCCATGCCTGCAGGTCCAACAGGGCCGGATACTCAAGCAGGAGTTCGACATCAGATTTCCCATGGATGGCCGTCGCTTGGCTGAGGATATCAATGAGGTTAGTGTAAGCCCCTGTGCCACGGTATTTCTCCGCCTGCCCCAGCAGGTCTATCTCGTAGCCCTCGTCGGGTAAGCCGGCTGCCAGCATCGAGATGCGCCGCAGGAGACACGGAACGCAGCCTCCACACTGGCGGTGCCTGCGTCCGGCCGCCCAGCAGGACACCGTCCGCTGGATCTCCGTTACTCCTAACACGGGTCGCAAGATATCCTCAATCAACTGCGCCTTGGTCTGATAGGCGAACGGATTGAGGGCCCTTACGTTCGTCCCCGCACGCTTGCATACAGTGGAGAAGAGGCTGATGACTTGCGGGTGGGTGCTGGCCGTGGAAAAACTGCCCAGGCGTGCGTCAGTGAGCGGCAGAGCCGCCGTCAGCACTCCGTTTTCGCATACATACAGCTCCCGGACAGCGTGCCCCACTGCAGCCACAACCCCCAGCGCCAGGAATAGGAAAGAGCGCGCCCGCCGCGATGGCTCGCGCAACTCTGGCGGAGGGTACGGAAGCGCCCGGCGACGACCGGTATCGGGCGCCACACGCACCTGCGAGTAGCAGCCCTGGCCTGGCCAGTGCTTCTCCAGTAGAGCGATGACGTTTCGCTGCACGCGCCGTACTGTCGCATTGCCTGAATCGTGCAACACGAAATGGGGCCGCCGGCCGGTGCGCAGAAGCAAGACGGCTCCAGCTAGCGAATCGAGGCCTCCCGACAGCAAACAGACGCAGTCGGCCTCAAACGGGTCTGGGTCGCGCGTAGAAGTCTCATCCGACGCTGCTTCTGCAGCCCATGGTACGAACTGTACCCGGAACCTGTCCCGGGTCAGACGATGAATCAGCCGCTCAACGAGCACGTGAGATTCCTGCCAGAATTCCACCTGCCGCACCGGCATAGTCAACTCAATTTCGCGCACCCATTCCTCGCGGAATCCGCGCTGGACAGCGATGTCGGTCAGATACACGCCAGCGGCCAGGTCAAGCAGGTCTTCACAGGGCACAGTCAGGGGATGCGTCAGGCGCTGACGCACGGCATCGAGGCCCAGGACCGCATTGCGCTGGGGGCTACGCCAATCCAGGCACAGGTCTGGCTCGCCCAGGGCAAAAATGCGCTCCCTGGCCTTCGCCGCCAAGCCGTCGGTTGTCACAAGACGGACGAGCAAGGACTTACCCCCCGGCCGCTAACGCGGAAAGTCCGGCCTCAACTGCCTGAGCAAACAGCGGCTGTAGTTGCACAACGCGCTGTTCGACACCTACTTCCATGACGTTAAGGATGCGGCTGTCAAGCTCCGGCACCCAGATTGAATTAGTGGTATCGAAGCAATAGCTTCCTACCCCAGCGACTAAGTTGTTCCTGTCTGTCAGCAAAGGCAAGCTGTCGCTGCCCACGAAATCACCAAGATCCCGGCTGACGAAGTAGCGATAGGCCTGCTCCATCTCCCGCCCCAGGAAGTTGAGCGTCAGAGCCCCCATCCGGTTCTCTCTCTCCCAGGCACCCAGGTTCGCCTCAACCTGGTCAAAGCCCAGGCTGGCTGCTTCCATTGCACCGCCACAGGCGTCAAGGGCCGAGCTCGTCAGGGCAGCCACACCCATCTCCCCAAATATGGAAGCGATACCGGCCCGGGCGATGCGGGTATCCGCCTCCCGGCGCAGGCCGCTGGCGACTTGCAGGGCTACCGGTTCACCGCCCACCCCAAGGTTTTCCAGCAGCCTCTCCAACCCATCGTGCGAGGCAGTAGTCGCCGCCTCCAGCAAGCTATCCAGGGAGGTGGTCACCGTCTGGTCTGACAGGCCGGCTCTGGTCTCGGCATCCAAGGCTGCCGTCACCCTGGCTGCAATCTCTCCGGGGGAAGGGTTGGGTTGTTGATACAGTTCTCGTACCTGCTCCCATTCGGGGGTTGAAGGGGAGCGATGGCTAGTAGATGTGCCCATTAGCTCTCAGACCGCGCGTGTGCGCTAAGTTTCAGACCATATTCTATTTCGTGATCGGCTGCATCATTTCCTTCTATCGTCACGAATATAGGCCAACTAAAAACGGCGGAACTAGTATTTGCGAAGAAGCTACGCCATCGTTACATAATCTTCCGCGACAGCGGAACGACGCAAGCAGCCAGGGACGGCCAGCAGCCGAAACAAGTAACCTGGGCTTTTGTGGACCTGGACGGAAGTCACCCGTCTGCCGTCTAATCGCAGACAAACTCTGGTGCAATGAACTGCTTACTGTTGCAGCGTCTCCTC
>JALGTI010000057.1 GCA_029821455.1 Candidatus Zipacnadia bacterium
AGATGCTGGCTACTGGAGTAGATCTGGTACACGTCTTCGCGCAGATCAGGGGGCCACCTCAAGTCTCCATATGCTTCAGGAGATAGGTACATGATCTCACTGAAGCCCACAATGATGTTGAGCGGCGTTCGGAGCTCGTGACTGACGTTAGCGACAAACTGCTCCTTTGCCAAGCGTGCCTCCTGGGCATGCTTGCGTGCGACAAGCAGTTCGCGTCGTGCGCGCTGGAGAATGGCATTGGTGGCGCTCAGTGATTTTAGAGCGCGACTCAGCTCGAACTGACGGTCGCGCGATACGTCGAGCAGGCGATCTGCTCGCTGCTGCATGGTCCAGGCCCATCCGAGTGCCGTGTATAGGGTTCGACAGACGAGCCAGGCCATTGCTCCGCTGCACGTCAGGAGTGCGAGCAGCTCCTCGACCGGATAGCGCCGGGCTCCAATGTGTGTGAGTAGTCCGACATTGATGAAGATCACCCCGCCAGCCGCGAACCCGCTCATTGGTATCAACAGCGTGTTGATCACGGCCAGGAGTAGCCCCACAAATGGAAGCCACGGGTTGCCCAGTAACCACATGCTGGCCGACGTGCCGGCAGTCAGTCCCCAGACGAGAAGGTGTCTTGCCAGTCGCTGATGAGCTCTGTTGACACGGGTGACGACTGCGCCAAGAAGAGCGAGTAGTAAGAGAAGGATGAAGGGCATGGCCGGAAAGGGCTGACGCCGCACAAGCAAAGTTGCCCACGTACTACCGACCCAAACGCAGAGAAGGCCGACCTGACCCACGAGCTGACCACGCAGCTCAGCCAGGTTGTCCTCAGAACCAGATGTAGTGTTGCTCATAATAGCAATCTCCCAACGACGATGCTACAGGTGATTTTACGCTGGAGGTGACATAACTGCAAAGTTGCAGAGAGCAGGGAGGGGGGTGACGACCAGGATAGTCTTCTATGGAGATCCTGCAGAGGCTTGCGGGGCCACGGATCGCTGTGGAAGCGCGGATAGTCTATACCTCCGCCTGTTCTGGATCTCGAACGAAGGCCAGCAGTAGCCCGATCGAGACGGCTGTCGTGGCCGTGACGAGGATCCAGGGGTATTTCGGGTTTGCCGCGTAGAGGTATCCGCCGCTGAGCGATGCGATTACAAGCGGCACAATAGTGAGTAAACCGACGCCTGGTCCGCCGGTGCCACCCGAGGCGGCTCCGAGTGCAAGTGTCCCGCTCCCAATGACAGCCATGACGCGACCACGGATTGCTCTGGGGACGCTATCGGCTATTAGGGCAGTGCACGCAGGGATGAAGAATGCGGTAGCCACGGCAAGCGCTGCCCGGATTAGAAGTACGGCGCCGAAGCTGGCTGCCAGTAGGAACGAAGGGATAGCAACCAGGGAGACCAGGAGCGCAGCCAGTAGAAGCCGAGTCTTGCCGTAGCGGTCGACCAGCCGGCCGGCAGGGATGTAGATCAGATTTCGCGCCGACGTTTCTACTAGCAGGATAAGCCCCCACTCCGCAGCCGAGATGTGCATTTCCTCTACTGCGTATACGACCCAGAAAGGGCTGGCGAAAGCGTTGGCAACAAATCCAAGAACAACGATGGCAGCCAGCGCGCACAGCGATCGAGGGAGCTGGCTCAGCGTCTCTGGAATACTGGCGTAGGCCGACGTGAGCGTCGTCATGAGTTGCGATAGGGTGAGTTTCTCGGATAACCGGGGAGCTGTCTCGCTGAGGAAGCGGCGGTTTACGGTGGCGGAGACGAAGGCAAACAGTGCCATTACTGCGTAGAGCGCCTGCATCCCTGACGTGACACCGAACGTGTCAAGGGCAAGACCGGCGGCGTAGGGTGAGAGCATGGCCACGGTTCCCGTGATCATGCGCATGGTCGCCACACCCCTGGCGCGAGTGGCCGGTGAGAGCGAGTCGGCCACGATGGCTGACGAGGGTGGAAACTGGAAGACCATGAAACCCAGGAGCAGGCTCCCCAGCGCGACCAGATGCCACGTTGGGGCGAATACGTAGAGTAGCAACACAAGGCCCGAGAGATAGCCCGCGAGGGAGATCAGCTTCACACGTCCTGCCACATCGGTGAGGTAACCGGCGATCGGAAATACGAGCAGCCCTGCCAGCGGGCCCAGCGAGTTGATGAAGCCGATCTGGGCAGGTTCTCCTCCAAGGGACAGGACATAGAGTGAGGCATAGGGAAACACCATGCTGCGGCAAAACATGCCGAGGGCACCCGTCACTGTGAGCACCAGGATGTTGCCGTGCATGAACCCCGAGGCGTCGCGTAGTAATCTCAGCTTGGACATGGGTTAACTGGAGTATAATGCTTACTTGGGCCGGAGGCAAGGGCCTGAGCCGGCAGTTCAAAGCACGTGAGCTTTCCGACAGGCTGTGTATCTGGGCCTCGCCATGCCACGCTCTTGGCAAAGGCTCCGGTGCGAGATGCTGATTAGCTGTGGCGGCAGGCGTCTACTCGAGGCTCTCGATGTGCGGCGAGACTCCGCTGCGCCGTATGGGGAAAGAGGGGCCTGGTTGAGGTCGCAGCGATGGTGCGGTAGGGCGAGTCCGCGTATTGCTGTTATTGGGCCAACAGGCGGACGAAGGGTTGCCCGCGGGGGTGGTGTTTATTTCAATTGGGACGGCATCGCGTCGAGCAGGAGTTCAGCGGACACGTTGCGGCGGGCGTCTTGCACAGCCATCAGGATGGATGATATAATGTCGCCGTAAGTGTGACGATCGGAGCGGCGAGCCTGGACGGTCGTTCTGCGGTGTTATCGACACTGTTATCAGGAGGTTCTGATGGAATTTCGCGGTCGAGACGCGGCCTTGACGACTGGACGCCATCTGGTGGCCATTACGATGGGAGACCCTGCCGGTATTGGCCCGGAGTTGTGCTTGCGGGCACTGAGCGAGCCGATTGTGCTGGAAGAGTGTGTCCCGGTTGTATTCGGAGATGCAAGCGTGCTAAGCCGTGTGGCCAGACAATGTGGTCTTGCCGAACCGGAGAATGTGCTAGCGCTCGCGGAGTGGCAGGCCAATCGCGGGGATCAGAGCTCTGTGGTTGTCGACTGCGGAGCAATCGCGGCCGAAGGTGTTCGACCAGGTGTGATCGACGCGGCTCACGGTCGTGCCGCATACATCTATATCGAGACGGCCATTCAAGCAGCTCTTGCGGGCCGTGTGGCAGCTGTGGTTACGGCTCCTATCCACAAGGAGGCGCTACACCAGTCTGGCGTCCCTTATCCTGGGCATACCGAGATTCTCGCCGCGCTCACTGGGGCCAAGCGAGTATGCATGATGCTTGCCTCAGAGGAGATCACGGTTGGCTTCGCCACCACCCACATTGGGCTGGCTGATGTGGCGCACCGGCTCTCGGTCGAGCGGGTGCTCGACGTAATCGAGCTGACCGCGGCCGCGATGTCGCGCGCACTGGGCCGAAAGCCGAAGATTGGCGTATGCGGCCTGAACCCTCACGCCGGCGAGCACGGTCTTTTCGGGCAGATGGAGGAACAACGTTTCATCGAGCCTGCAGTTGCTGAAGGGCGGGCCAGGGGACTTGATGTGCTCGGTCCGTTGCCCCCCGATGCTGCCTTCCTGCCGGCGACGAGGGCAAGAGTAGATGCATTTGTGGCCATGTATCATGATCAGGGTCACATCCCGTTCAAGATGTTGGCTTTTGATACTGGCGTCAACGTGACGTTAGGTCTGCCGATCATCCGCACGTCTGTTGACCACGGGACGGCCTTTGATATCGCGTGGTCGGGGAAGGCGAGCCCCAACAGCTTGTACCAGGCTGTACACTGGGCTTTGCGCCTTGCTTCGGGCAAGTCTGCATGATCGCTGTCATTGCCGACGACCTGACTGGTGCGGCAGAACTCGCTGGCGTTGCATACCGTCATGGGCTGGTGTCCGAGGTCCAGACAGTCTTCGACCTTGACGCCGATGTTGACCTTACTGCAATCAACGTTGGCACACGTTTGTCAACGGCCGAGGAAGCACGTCGTCGAGTCGCTGCAGCGGCCCAGGTGTGCCGGGAGCGGGGCATCGCGCACATCTACAAGAAAGTCGACTCGGTTCTACGCGGACACGTGATTGTGGAGCTCGCCGCACTGATGGAGACCTGGGGGGCAGACCGCGCATTTCTCCTTCCCGCGAATCCTTCCCTGGGTCGCACGGTTGTGAGTGGACACTATAGGATTTGCGGCATCCCGCTCGATCACACGGACTTCGCTCGGGATCCGGTTTATCCGGCCTCAACGGACGAGGTGCTGGGGATACTCAGACCGAGCGAAGTCTTCCCGGTTCATCTTTGCCGATTGGGTGCGCCTTTGCCAGCGCATGGTATCCTGGTTGGAGATGCCGCTACTTCGTCTGATGTGCTCTCATGGGCCCGTTGCCTGGATCAAACTGTCGTGCCTGCGGGAGCATCTGAGTTCTTCGGCGCCTATCTCCGTGAGCTCGGCCATCGTCCTCTTGTTCGTCCGGTGGGTGTGCTCACGCCTCCGGTGGATGCGCTCTCGCTGTTCGTCTCAGGTAGTTCATCCGCAACGAGCCGCTCGTTCTGTCGACAGTGTGAGTCTTCTGACATCCCCATTGTGCGCATTCCCCTGGAGCTGCTCGAGGGAAGCGGAGAGACAGACAGGCTGATGCGGGTGTGGTCCGAAGGCGTGTTGTCGGCGTTCGACCACCATGAAGTGGTGGTTGCCGCGATTGACAGACCCCCGATGAATGTCTCGGGACCAGGAAATGGGCTGAGCGAGTATCTGGCAGATTGCGCGGCCCGCGTGCTGGACGCCCGATCCATAGAGTTTGTGTTTGTTGAGGGAGGAGAGACTGCGGCGGCGTTGGTCCGACGACTGGGTTGGACCCGGCTGTGGGTTGAGGCGGAGTTGGCACCGGGTATTGTCTCGCTGCGAGTTCCTGGCGCTGCTGGCCCCACGCTAACGATGAAACCCGGGAGCTATACCTGGCCGAACGCGGTGTGGGCACTGGTCCGGCGGTTTTCTTGACTATGCGGCGTTGAGGATCTCCTGATCGTCGTTTCCAGCCACTGACTGCTGTTTCCATCATGTTGTGTGACTCCTGACTAGTCACAGTCGTGCTATTGACAAAGTGCAATTAGTGTAGTAGAATATGTTTTGTTGATGGGAAGATCGGCCGCTCAGCGGAATCTGGTCATTTTGAAGGGGTGTCTATTGACATTTGGCACATAGTGTGTTATAGTCCTGCGGGCTGGGATATATACAGGTGGAACAGGATTGGCGGTGAATGAGGTGTCAAGACAAGGACAGGGTGGGGGCCACAGATGGCGGAGGAGGGGATGTTCCCGCCGTGCGGTTCGGTTCTTGGAGCCGACACTGCTGCTTTTGCTCCATCACGGGCCTGCCCACGGGTACACGTTGCTGGAACAGCTTGGTGAGTTTGGCCTTGGCGAGCTGAACCCCAGTGTCGTTTACCGGGCGCTACGGGACATGGAGCGAAAAGGCTGGGTCACATCGGCCTGGGACGACGAGGAGTCGCAGGGACCACCACGTCGGGTCTACCACCTGGCCAAGCTGGGCGAAACCGTGCTTGAGTGGTGGACGCAGGACCTACAGGGTACGCGGCAGATGATAGATCATTTGCTTGTGTCATATGGCGAACATGTCAGGGGAGACCATCGTGACAATCATTGATGCTCTACTGGACGACCTGGACGCCGACGTGCCGGTGCGCGAGGTGGTGGTTGGGGCCTTCTGGACAGCTGTGGTGTTGGATAGCGAGCCCCGCCGCTGCGGATTGGCATCGGTGTTACGGACGAGGTGCTATGATGAGAACGGTGAGATCCCCGAGGCAGGAGGTCTGGCGCGCTACACTGCCCACGAACTGGCTGGCTGGCTACGTTCGTCCTCGCTGCTGCAGTCGGCGATTGGGATGGCTGCCTACAATGCACTTCTTGATGTCGATGAGGATGCCTGCACCGAGAAGAACGCTGAGGACTTAGTAGTCGAGCGTGGGCAAGGGCGGCGAGTGGCGATTGTGGGGCATTTTCCGTTCGTTGAGCAGGTCAGGCAAACTGCCGCCGCGTGTTGGGTCCTGGAGCTAGAGCCGCGGCTCGGTGACTTTTCTGCGGAATGGGCAAAAGACTTAATTCCCCAGGCAGATGTGGTTGCGCTGACTGGGACATCGCTGCTCAATGGCACTTTCGATGGACTGCTGGATCTGTGCCGTGACGATGCATTTGTGGTAGTCCTCGGACCGAGTACCCCTTTGAGTCCTTTACTGCTTGATGCTGGGGCGGATGCTGTCTGTGGGACGCTCGTGACTGACTCTGATCGGGTGGTTCACTCGGTATCGCAGGGAGCGCATTTCAGGCAAATCAAGCGTGCGGGTGGGTTACGCTTGCTGACATTAGAAAAAAACAAGGGAGAACAATGGTAGACAAGGCGAAAGTTGTGGAGGCTCTGAAGGACGTTTACGATCCAGAACTCGGCAAGAACCTGGTCGAGCTGGGCATGGCGCGTGATATAGTGGTTGAGGGCAGCATGGTCCGCTTCACGCTTGCATTGACGACGATGGGGTGCCCACTGCGGGACAGGATGACAGATGAGGCACGTGACGCGCTCCTGGCTGTGGATGGTGTCGAGAACGTGGAGATTGAATATCGTGAGATGACGGCCGAGGAGAAGGAGTCGATCATGCCGCAGCAGCAAAACAAGCCCCAGGCGGGTGCGGCGGAGCATCTGAACCACATCAAGAAGGTTGTAGCGGTGATGAGCGGCAAAGGCGGGGTCGGCAAGTCGTCGGTTGCCGCGATGCTGGCCGTGGCTTTGAGGCGCAAAGGGTTGGATGTCGGGGTGCTCGACGCGGATATCACCGGTCCGAGTATTCCCAAGATGTTCGGCCTCAATGGAACGCCGCCGATGGGCCCGGTGGGTATCCTGCCTGGGATGACGAGCACAGGTATCAAGGTGATGTCAATCAACCTGCTGCTACCCAGGGAGGATGAAGCTGTGATCTGGCGTGGTCCGCTGATTGGTGGTGCAATTCGACAGTTCTGGGGCGACGTTGTGTGGGGAGATTTGGATGTTCTGGTTGTGGACTTGCCGCCTGGCACCTCTGATGCCTCGCTAACGGTCATGCAGTCCATACCGCTGAACGGTGTGGTGCTGGTCACCTCGCCACAGGACCTGGCGGGTATGGTTGTCCGGAAAGCCGCTCGGATGGCGGAACAGCTCAAGATTCACATCGTCGGAGTTGTCGAGAATATGAGCTACGTCGTGTGCCCGAAGTGCGGTGAGGAGATTGAGGTATTTGGTCCGAGCCGTGCAGCGGAGACAGCAGCTCGGCTGGGATTGCCGCTCTTGGGAAGGCTGCCATTGCATTCCGAACTGGCGAAGCGCTGTGACGCTGGCGCGATTGAGCAGTATGGGTTGGATGAATTCGCATCGATCGCGGAGACTATTGTAGGGAGTCTCTCCGAGACGCCGAGCACGCCGATCTTTAGCAAGAGATGAGAGCCTACCTGGATTGCTACCCCTGCTTCGTTCGGCAGGCGTTGACCGCTGCGCGAATGGCTGGCGCCGACGAGTCACAACGATGGAGCGTATTGCGTCGCACTCTGGAGATGCTTCAGTCATTTGACCTGACAGCTACACCTCCGGAGATCGGCACAGTGATTCATCGCATTGTGCGGGAGGACGTAGGTGACGGGGATCCATACGTGGAGGTGAAGGCTGCCAGCACCAGTGAGGCCCTCCATATGTATCCTCGCCTGCGGGAGATGGCCTCAGAGGCTGACGATCCGCTTGACGTCGCGATTAGGTTGAGCATCGCTGGCAATATCATCGATTTTGGCCTGGGCGATAGACATGACTTCGACCTCTGGAATACGGTGGATCGGGTGCTGGCCCAACCTTTCGCGGTCGATGATCGCCCTGCATTTTTTGATGCGCTGGAGAAGGCTGACGAGGTGCTCTACCTGGCCGACAACGCTGGTGAGACAGTTTTCGACCGTGTGCTGATTGAGTTACTTGAGGTGCCTGTTGTGTACGTGGTCAAAGGTGGCCCAGTATTGAACGATGCTGTCTACGAGGATGCAGTGGCAGCTGGTCTGGACCAGGTGGCTGAGATTATCGATAACGGCGCGGCCACACCCGGGACGATCGTTCAATTTTGTTCGGACGACTTTCAGGAGCGCTTCGCGAAGGCAGAGATGATTATTGCGAAGGGGCAGGGTAACTATGAGACTCTGAGTGAGGCTGGTCCCCGCGTCTTCAACTTGCTGCAGGTGAAGTGTCCAGTTATTGCGCGTGATATCGGTAAGCCGGTTGGGAGTATTGTTCTCAAGCAGGCAACCGAAAGCATTCAATCTCGTTAGGAGGAAAGGGGGTGATGTTGTGCCAGGATTTGATGGAACTGGCCCCACGGGCGCAGGGCCGATGACCGGTCGGGGCGAGGGCTACTGTGTGGTACCTCTCGACAGGTCGCGCCGTCTGCCCTACGCGTACACGGGGCTCTTCGGCCGCCCTGTGCTCAGGCGGCGTTTGCTGGCGCGCCGGCCACTAGCACGTGCCTGGTGGTACAATCTCTTCGGAGGCGGTATAGGGCGCGGCAGGCGAGGGGGACGACGATTCTTTCGGCGTCGACGGTGGTGATAAGCTCAATTTGATCAGATCTTTGAGGAGGTGAACAAGCAATGCCAGGTGGAGATCGAACTGGACCAAGGGGAATGGGACCAATGACGGGGCGTGGTGCAGGCTACTGCGCGGGCTACAGCGTTCCCGGCTACGCCAATCCGTGGCCTAGAGCTGGATTGGGTATGGCATGGGGGCGCGGTGGTCCTATGGGCGGCGGTCGGGGCTGGCGGCATATGTACTACGCTACAGGATTGCCCGGCTGGGTGCGGTTTGGAGCACCGCCAGTGTGGGGGGCTCCTCCGGTAGGCGCGGTGCCTACGCCTGAGCAGGAGGCCGAGTTCCTCAGGGCGCAGGCTGAGCAGCTCCAGGCGGAGTTGGACGCGATCAACGAGCGGCTATCGAAGCTCGAGGGTGGCGAGTAGGTAACTGTCGCCAGCTGCACGGCGGGGCGGATGACAGGCTGTGCTTGTGCATCCGCCCCGGGGTATAACATCTGGGTGAGGGACTCACGTCGCTCATCCAGCATATCAAACCAATTATACATGCTACCGAGAGGAGTGCAAAATGAAAGTCGTTGTTTCTGCCAATGGAGCGGGTCTGGATGCATCGGCCAGTCCGGTTTTCGGGCGATGTCCAACCTACGTGTTCGTCGATACTGAAACGATGGCGGCGGAATCGGTGGAGAACTCCGCAGCCAATGCCGGTGGCGGGGCAGGCATACAGGCTGCTCAGTTCGTCGTTGAGCAGGGAGCTCAGGCGGTGATAAGTGGAAACCTGGGGCCGAACGCCTATAACGTCTTCCAAGCGGCGGGTGTGTCCTGCTATCTCTTCCCTGGAGGGACGGTTCGCGATGCTGTTGAGGCACTCAAGGCGGGCGAGTTGTCGGTCCTGGGTGGGGCGAATGTTGCAGCACACGCTGGAATGCGGGCCGCCGCCGGCAGAGGGGGTGGGACTGGCCGGGGTATGAGGGTGGCGGCTTCGCAGGCGGCATCAGCACGGAGTGCGCGTGATCAGGAAGTGGAAGCGCTGAGGGAGATGACAGGTGATTTGCGCAAGCAGCTTGCTGAGGTAATGAGCCGCCTGGAGGAACTGGAAAGGGAGGGCTAGGTTATGCGGATTGCTGTCTCTGTCGACGAGTCGAGTGGTCTTGATAGTGTTGTGAGTCCCCATTTTGGACGTTGTCCCTACTATGTCTTCGTGGACGTAGAGGGACGTGAGGTGAAGGATGTTCAGGTAGTCGCGAGCCCTTTCTATGGACAGCATCAGCCCGGGCAGGTGCCTGGCTTCATCCATAGCAAGGGTGCAAACGTGATGTTGACCGGCGGAATGGGTAGCCGTGCTATTCAGTTCTTTCACCAACTTGGCATCGAGCCGGTGACCGGAGCTTACGGCACTGTTCGGCTGGCACTCGAGCAGTACCTGGGAGGCGAGTTACAGGGAGCCGCAGCGTGTAGCACCAGCCAGACTCATCAGGCTGAGGACGTCCCCCCAGAAGGCGAATACGAGCAGGATGAGGTCGGGCGTCTTCGGGAAGAGGCGGAAATGCTCAGACAGCAGCTTGAAGATGTCACAAGACGGCTGGAGCGGTTGTAGGATGAATGCTCTAACCTCGGCGAGCGGGAGCAATCGGATCGAGGAAGGTCTTACGACGGAGGATGTGGCCCGCCGCGCCGGTGATCTGCTGCGAGGGGGCTACCATTGAAGCGAGTCTATGCTGCTAGCCGTGGGCGAGCATGTATTGGGTGACGAGGTCCGAGATGTCGTACGATACGTGACGGCTTTCGCCGGCGGTGTTGGTTGTGGGTACCAGGAACTATGCGGTGCGCTCAGCGGCGGCATCGCTATTATTGGCGGGCGCTTTGGACGGACGAGCTGTGACGAGGATGAGAAGCTGGCCCAGAACCTGGCACGCCGTTTCCGGCAGTCTTTTCTGGATGAGTTCGGTTGCACGCAGTGCAAGCAGGTGCGGGAGCTGCTTAAGGAGCCCGGTGGAATGGGTTCGTGTGCAGTTCTGGTCGAGTGGGCAGCCAATCTGCTTCTGGAGATGATCAGCGAAGCGGAAGGGGATGGATGATGGTCTGCTCGTGGGAGCCCCTGGGCTACGCTCGTACAGGGATAGTGCGGAAGCTGTCGTGCGGTAAGCTGGATTGTGGACGGGAGTCTGCCTCGTGTCTTGGACCAATGAGGCAACGGAGTCGAGTGCTACTGACTGTGTTCTATGACAACAGGTGTGAGGAGACTCGCACCATGTTATTGCTTAAGGAACTCCGCGCGCGAGATGTGCGCACAGGCCTATGGTGATGATTGCCTGTTGGTTGGAGTTGGCCACGTGGCGGAGACGTGACCTGGTTTCGGATAGAAGTCTCTTGGTGAACGAAAGGAGATAGTAGAAATGGCTGGATTTGGACGCGGTGGCGGTGGTGGTCGTGGAGGTGGGCGTGGCCCAGGGCGTATGGGAGGGGCTGCAGCTGCAGGTCCTGGCGGATACTGTGTCTGCCCTTCGTGTGGTCATCGGGAGCCTCACAACGTGGGCGAGCCCTGCTACAAGAAACGGTGTCCGCAGTGTGGCGCCCAGATGGTGCGCGAGTGATGATATCTTGCCCGGCATGTGTGGGAATAGTATTTGTAGAGACGCAGCATGTGTCGAATCCTGTGAAGTCATATCGGGCGAAGTTTTATAAGGTCGTACCGGTCATGTGAGCGCATCTACCTCAGTTTCTCCCGGTTCACGATAAGAAAGGCAAGCGGTGGTTGAGTGCGACGGCCTGATTCTCGATATGCTCAGGATCGCAGACATTACGAAAAGGGCCGTCGCGTATCGAAACCAGGCGACTGCTCTTCGTCGCCGTCGCCGGCCATGTTTCTTCCCAGAAGGGCTGCCCGACGGTGATGGGATTTCTTACGAATTCCTGTCCGCGCCTTGGTTTCGATACGGCAGGCCGCTGGGCAGATATGTCGAGAGAATCTGGTGTTGTGGAAACGCGGCCCGCACTCAACCAGCGGTGCGGGTTGATTCATGATAGAACGGTACGACTTCACGAGACAATAGGCGGTATGACTTTACGAGACTTAACACATGCTGCGTCTCTGTCTTGTAGTTATCGTATGAACAGTGAGGTGAATCTGTGATCATAGCTGTAGCAAGCGGCAAGGGTGGTACCGGCAAGACAACGGTCGCCGTCAGTCTGGCATTGAGTCTGACTGATGGTCGCGGTACGCAACCTCTCCTGCTGGATTGTGATGTGGAAGAACCGAATGCGGCGCTCTTTCTCGATGCTCAGCTCGGGGAGCGTCGCGAGGTGGGACTGCTGATACCCTCCGTGGATCTGGAGAAGTGCATTCACTGTGGGCGCTGCGCTGAGGTGTGTCAGTACCACGCCATCGCATCAGTCGGTGAGAAGGTGCTCGTTTTTCCTGAGCTGTGTCATGGGTGTGGCAGTTGCACGCTGAATTGCCCGACGGAAGCAATTGCAGAAGTGCTGAATGTTATGGGAACCATTGAGCGAGGGTGGGCCGGGCAGGTCGAGTTTGCTCAGGGAACGATGGATGTGGGACAGGCGATGGCTGTGCCAATCATCCGACAGCTCAAACGGTGGGTGCTCCCGGACGATCCTTGCATGGACCGCCCGATCATCTTGGACTCTCCTCCAGGCAGTTCCTGTCCCGTGGTGGAAACCATGCGCGGCACTGACTTCGTGCTGATGGTGACTGAGCCGACGCCCTTCGGCCTGCATGATCTCCGTATAGCGGTTGAGGTGGCACGGGGTGAGCTGGGCCTTCCTGTCGGTGTTGTGATCAACCGGGACGGCGTTGGCGATAAGGGGGTGGAAGAATACTGCGCAGTTGAGGACATTCCGGTACTGATGCGTATTCCTCTCGACCGTAGGATCGCTGAAGCTTGCTCGGAGGGCAAACCTCCTGTGCTAGCCCTTCCGGAGTATCGTCCGCGTTTCCGTGAGCTGTTTGAGGGGATAGTGCGGGTTGTCGAGGAGGGGGCGCGATGAAGCAACTGGTTGTTCTCAGTGGTAAGGGGGGCTCCGGCAAGACGACGGTCGCAGCGGCGTTGGCCCATCTTGCATCGCAAGAAATGCCGGTCGTGCTCGCCGATGCTGATGTGGATGCAGCGAATCTCGAGCTG
>JALGTI010000058.1 GCA_029821455.1 Candidatus Zipacnadia bacterium
AAGGAGTATACAAAGCTCGCGGCAGATGTCGGTGCGCCGGGTGTGAAAGTGCGGCCGAACTTTCTGCCTGATGAACGCCCGGTCGAAGAGACCATACGCCAGATTGGTGAGGCTCTGGCTGCGGTCGGGGAGTTTGCCCAGGATTATGACATCGAAATCCGCGTCGAAGTGCACGGCCATCGCACCCAGGACCCGCAGGTGATGCGTGCGATAATGGACGCGACCGGTCATCCTAATGTCTTCATCTGCTGGAATTCTAACCCCGGTGAGGTGCAGGACGGCTCCATTGCGGCCAGGACGGCTCCATTGCGGCCAACTTCGAGCTGCTCAAGGACTGGATTCGGCTGGTGCACATGCGCGATCTGTACGATGCGGAGTATCCGTGGCGCGAACTGTTCACTTCATTGAAGGCGCAGAGCTACAAGGGGTTCTGCCTAGCAGAGATTCCGGCCAGCAGTGACCCGGACCGGGTAATGAAGTACTACCGGGCACTGTTTGACTGCCTGAATAGCTAGGCCACGGCTAACCTACCCCCTAGCCCCCTTCCTGAAGGAAGGGGGAATAGGGGTGGGTGGTAGGCGTGAGGTTTGCACCATGCAGGATCAGTGCTTTGTGTTGCAGCCCCTCGGGCATCACCCGAAGTCAATCAGGAAGCGTCTGAAGAGTTCAACGTTGTACATTTGCAGGAGGCTGCCCACAATCCCGCCAAAGAAGGCGTGTCCGAGAACCATTCCCAAGAAGCAAGCCTGCACGCGCCGATATGCCCCCACTCCCCCGATCCTTAACACTAAGCTCTTGACTACGCCGGCCACGAGGAACGGGAACCACAGAATCTCGCCGTAGGCCATCGCCATTGCGTATCCAAGGGGATGCAGCGGGAAGCGCAGCCACGTGCGGCGGGCCAGCGTCAAGCCAGTCACCACCACCGCCCCAACCAGACCCATGACCGCCTTGACAATATCGGGCCCAGAGGGATGTTCGATGGCGCCACTGACCGACACCGCTGCCTGAAGGCCCACGCTCAGTGGTGTAGCCCGCATCGAGTTGTAGCCAGAGACGTAGCAGGCCCTCAGGATCAGGTAGTGGCCCAGCAGCAAGGCCAGCACGATTGCCATCGCCCCCGCAATCGGCTGGACAGACGGGCGCGAGCGCGTCTCCTCGCCCAGCTTGAGAGTGTCACTGAAGAGCGCCATTGTGGACTGCAGGTATCCGCGTGAGAGGAACCCGTAGTACCACAGCAGCATCACATTGGCCGGCCCGCCGTGCTGAAGCAGGTACTTGCTGCCGAACGTAGCGAGGATCATCTCCTTGTGTTGGTAGTTGGGATAAACCCACAGGACAGGCACGCCGGCTTCAGCACGCGCGCGAGCATACGTGACCGCAAAGCCAACATACATAGCCATAAAAATCAGTACCAGCCAGGCGGACATTCCCGAAAGAATCATCCATCCGACGACGATGGCAGTGCCTAGAATCGCTCCCACCAGTGCCCAGGCTGGCGGCGTATCCTCGCTCGGCCGAGGCGGCCGCTCCCACAACCGCCGCGCGCTGGCAGCAATGCTGTGCCTGGCGGTCCAAACCAGGAAGAAGAACACCGCCATATATGCCCCGGCCGCCTGCTGGAACGTGAATGGACTGTTGGCATGGTCGTAACCCGCTCCCACAGCCGCCACATTGGCAAACCGCATCAGAAAGAAGAAGAAGATCACACTGAAACCTTGCTCGATCGGCACGAAATAGGCGATGCCGGTGATTGTGGGGCTGGTTTTCAGGGCAAGGCCGTAAGAACACCTGGCGAAGGCCGTCCAAGGGTGCTCAACGAACAAACTGTACAACGGGACCCAGCTAGGTATGGCTGTCACGGCAGGGTTAAATGAATGGGCGAAGTTGAGGGCATTATAGATAAGGGCAATGCCGGCACCAATCCAGGCGAGCGGGTTGAGCAGGAGGCTGCGACCACCGGCTCCGCGTTGCTCGATGTCCGCCAGCGATGTAACGAACTGAGCGATGGGGAAGGTGAGGCGCTCACGGTGAGCCCACTCATTATGAAACAGCCGCGCTAGGCACAAGGCACTGCCGAATAATCCGAAGAAGAAGATAGTCCAAGCCCCCAGCGGCACTAGCCAGCTCACCCACGGCACGGCTCCGCCGTGGCCGGACTCGTAGAAGAGGCGGATAACCTCTTCGCTCTGCGGCTGATACCACGCAGGGATGAGATGCTGGTACTCCCCCAGATGGTTCTCAGGGGTCGCATAGTAGGTGAAGGCCATTTGGAAGCTGTAGAAGTACATCAGGACGCCGTAGGAGAGGAACATAGTACCCACGGCGGCCACCGTGAAGCTGACCCCGATGTCGGCTGCGCTCAGGAGCCGTCTGTGCAGCAAACGCGCAGCGGCTGCCACGATGAACACTAGCAACAGGATCGCGGCAATGGCAGGGATTGGGGGGACAGCTTCGCCGACCCGGCAGGTAGCTAACACGGAGTCACTTTGCAGCGACCAAATGCAGGCTACACTGCCCAATACCACGCTGATGATGAGCGCCCGTGCTGTGAGGCCATCAGTTGGGCCGGCACCGGCATCATGTATTGCTGTAGCTTCTGAACTCGTACTGTGGCGTGGTGACTGAGACAATTACCACATCTCCTCCAAACTGCTACCTATTCAAGCCTGGCCACAAACACTCCTCCATCGTTTCAGTGCGAACAGTCGTTTGCATGTGCATTTGCCCTCGGGCTGCCCTTGTGATAGAATCCGGCCTGCACTCCTCAGAGAGGCTGTACCACGGGCAATAGCCCAAGGGAAGGAGCGGGCCGGAGTTGATGTTGCCTCGGATTCCGTGGGCGGATGAGATAGCGGTGGACCTGGGCACCTGGCAGACGCACATCTGTGTGCGGGGCCACGGCGTGGTACTGCGCGAGCCAAGCCTGGTGGCGTACGCAGCGGGGCAGCGCCGGCCGGTGGCGTTCGGCACCGAGGCACGCAAGATGCTCCAGCGTGGAGTTGAGGGCATCACGGTCGTCCAGCCGATCAAGGGCGGCGCGGTGGCTGAGTTTGATGCCGCTGTGGCAATGCTGCGGCACTTTCTGCAGCAGGCAACCGGCCGCAGGCTGATCTTTTCACCTGACGTTCTCACCAGTGTGCCGACCGGGGCTACATCGGTGCATAAGCGCGCAAAGCACGATGCGCTGCGCAATGCCGGGTGCGGGCGAATCAATGTAGTAGAGACGCCGCTGGCCGTCTCTCTGGGCACCGGCATCGGTCTGAATGCCGGCCAGGCTTGTCTGGTCGTGGACATCGGGGCCGGCGTTACTGATGTAGGCGTATTCTGCGAGGGAATGGCCACCTACGCCACCTCCATAACCTTCGGGGGCGATGACCTTGATGAGGCGATAGTGCGCACAGTCAAGCGTGGTCAGGGCCTAGTCGTTAATCACGCAACAGCCGAGGCGCTTAAGCTGCAGGTTGGCACGCTCGACCTGCATAGCGTGGGCGTATCTGTACAAGGCGGAAACAACACGGGGGTAGGGGCCAATAGCCTGTCTGGCCCGCTTGAGGTGGACCCGTCTGGAATACCCGAGGTGCTCTCACGAGGTCTCATGCCACTGGTGGGCGAGTTGAGATGGATACTTGAAGAGCTTCCTGCTCAGCAGCGGGCCGAAATGGAGGCAGAGGGCATTGTGTTGAGCGGAGGCTGTGCTCTGCTGGATGGCATTGTGCCGTTCCTGGCCGGGCATCTGGAGCTCCCTGTGGCAACGGCCACTGATCCGATGTCTTGCACCATTCTGGGACTAGAGACAATCCTCGAGGATGTCGGCGCCCTTTCGCTTGGTGGCCGGCGTTTTCGACCCTCGGCCAGATAAAGCTGCCCTTCCCCTGCAATGCTCCTAGCCAGTGTCCCTGGGTGATATAACTAGCTGACGCATCGCGCCGTGGCCCTCTGAGTATGTCTCTACCCCCGGGTCGTCAGCCAGAGTCATATGGATGATGCGCCGCTCGTATGGCTTCAGCTCGGGGATAACAACTTCCTTGCCGGTACGTTTGGCTTTCTCGGCGTGGGAGTGGGCCATGCGCTCCAGCATCTCCTGCCTGCGCTCACGGTAGTTCTCAGCATCGAGAATGACACGCCCACCCTCTGCGACGCCGCGATTGGCAATAATCGCTACCAGCAACTGCATCGCATCCAGCGTCGCCCCGTGGCGGCCAATCAGCAGCCCCAGCCCCTCGCCTTGCAGTTCAATGTTAACCTCATTGGCGCCGATGGAGGTCAGCACTGCCCGCGCCTCAAGCTCGAACAGGTCTATAATATCCTGGCACAGCTTCAGCGCACGTTCAGCAACCACTTCCACGTCCCTCTCCGCAACCGGCTTCGCCAGCTCAGGAGGCTTTGGGAGCTGCTCCTCCAGCTCCCCCTCCACCAGCTCCTCAAGGGGCGGGACCTCCTCGTCACCCGCTGCCTTGACCCAGGCGCGCACCCGGTATTCGCCGCTGCCGATGAAGCCAAGGATCCGGCGCGGCGCCTCCAGAACCTCAAGCTCGATCGCATCGGGGTCGGCCTCAAGTTCGGCGGCAGCTAGCCGCGTGGCTTCCTCAAGGCTACTGGCTGTGATTTCGACCTGACGCACGATAACCTGCTCCCTTCAGGGCCACCTGGCTGGGCAGACACTATCTACGCCGGCCCCGCCGGCTCTTGTTCTTCTCATCGTCCTCCTTACGCACCTTCTTACCTGCGGCCGCCCGCTTCTTCTCTTCGAAGCTTGTCAAGCTTGTGGGGCGTTTCCGCTCCTCAGACTGTGTCGGCTCTTCACTCTGGCCACTCATCAGCCGCGCCATCCAGCCAGAGAAGCCACCGCTTAGGCCAGACGGCGTTGGCTCCGTTACAGTTTCACCATCTTGCTGGTCTGCCTGCTGCGTCTGGCGCAGATACCACCACTGCTGCCCAAAATATACGACGTTCGTGCCCAGCCAGTACAGTATGAATGCGGCCGGCAGCCCTCTGAAAAAGAAGAAAAACATCAGTGGCATCATCCACGTCATCATCTTCTGCTGCTGGGCCTGCTGGGGGTCCATCGCAGCAGCCGGGTTGGTCTTGGTGACCATCTGTTGGAACAGAACCATACTGGCGGTATAAGCCAGCAACAGAATGATATCCGGCTGGGCTAGATTGGCCACCCACAGGAACGAAGCTTTGTCAAAGGGGACGATATACTGGCGGATGCCCTGGTATATCATAATCAGAATTGGCATCTGAATCAGCAAGGGCATACAGCCGCCCAGGGGGTTGACATTGTTGGCCTTGCACAGCTTCCAGAACTCCTCCTGGAATTTCTGCTTGTCGCCCTTGTGTTGCTCCTGGAGCTGCTTGATCTGGGGCTGGAGCCTCTTCATCGCCTCGGCGGAGTGAAGCTGCTTCCTGGTGAGAGGATAGATGGCAATGCGGCTTACCACCGCCAGCAGGATCATACCCAGGGCTGGGTTCCCGCCGCCGGCAATGACAAACAGGTGCACAAGTTTGTACCAGAAGCTTTCGCGGTTCTTTTCATCCAGCGGCTTGGCAATGGCCTCGCGTACCGACGTGCGCTGCCATTGGCCGTCCGGCTGCTGAACCCAGGTGTAGTAGAGCGACTCCCCGTTGCGTTTCCTAACGGTAAGGGACGTCCATAGCATTTGCAACTGCTTGGCCCCCCGTTTGCGGCCGCCACGCTCAGCAAGCTCTTCCAACTCCAGCAGCGCGCCATGAGTGCCGGCAAAGGGGACAAAGCTATACAGCATCCCCCCCACAGGTCTGCCGCCAACTTGCCGGTAGGTAGCAGCCGCCTCCTGGTACTTATCAACCGCTGTGAGGATACCGGAGTGTGTTTCCTGGGAAGCCTCAAGGTCTACCAATTCTACCTCATCAGGTTCCAGGCCCAATTCTTTGCCTGCAACGGCCCGAATCTTGTCGCCATCGTGGGTCACGAGCGCCCGCACCCGTACCACGTACCGCGCTGACACGCGCCAGAGGCCCACCTCGATATCACCGGGCTGCAACCCGGCCCGGGCAGCTATGACCCGCCCCAACTCCTCGAACCGCTCGGCCTCTAGCTCCTGGATGCGAGCAAGGCGGATCATTGCCAGCATCCCCGAGGGCTGGATCGCCGTAGCCCGAACCACCGGCACGCCGCCTTCGGATTCCATAGAGCCGTGGACCTCTGTGGGCAGTCCATCCGGCGACCCCTCGGGAAAGCCGACCGGAGCAACGGACTCAAGCCAGACAATGCGGCAGAGACTGCCCCCCACAGAACGGAACTGTCCCTGGTCCTCGGCAAGCGGCTCGTAGAGGCCGTGGATGGAGACTTCCTCGCCGATAAATGCGCCGGGTTGCTCGGCCAGGTCGCTGATGTTGACCTGCATCGGAGGCTTCTCGCGGGAGAACATATTCTTGAGGCCTTGGATGAATCCGCCTCTGGGCTGATTCTCGCCCGCCCATTCAATGCAGGCTTGTAGGGCCGCGGTCTGTTGCTCCAGCGATAAGGTATCCTCAATGACCAATTCCGGCGGCAGGCCGCTTTGTCCAGGCAGGGGTTCAGCGAGACACAGGCCGGCTGATACCAGGAGACTTGCTGCCGCGAGCGCGCGGCGCCACCACGATGCTATTGTCATCTACTAATCAACTCGATTACGAGGAATGTCTTCAGTTTCCCCCGTCGCCGTCCCGGGCACAGGATCATAACCACCGGCACAGAACGGATTGCAGCGGGCGATGCGCTTGATACCCAGCCAGCCGCCCTTGATAACGCCATAGCGCTGGATCGCCTCACGTGTGTACTCGCTGCAGGTTGGCTGAAAGCGGCAGACCGGTGGCAGCAGACGCGAGATACGTTGATAGACCCCGATAAGTCCGGAGATAAGCCTGCGCATGGTCAGGGTCCCTCCGGGGTCAACAGCTCGGCCTCCGTCAGCAGCTTCTCTAAGGCGTCTCTTAGTTCCCAGTAGCTGGATGTAGCGGCGGCTGGGCGCGTAATGATAGCGATATCAGCCGACCCGGCGATGCGGGGCAGTAGCAGCCTGAAGGCTTCACGCAGCCGCCGCCGCAGCTTGTTGCGCGCTACGCCGCGTGCGATCTTGTGGCTCACCACAAAGGCAGCCCGCACCTGTGTGAGGGAGGGCCGCTGCACTATCACCAGGGCGATAAGTCTGCTGTTGAACCTGCGGCCATCAGCATAGAGACGTTTGAAGTCGCTCTGTTTGCGAATAGTGGTGACTTTGCACACCAGAAACAGCCGCCTGCGCCCAGGCTAGGGCGGCCCTGGCTACTTCGACAGTCTGACCCGGCCCTTGCGCCGACGCCTGGTTATGATAGCCCGGCCCTGGCGGGTGCGCATCCTGGCCAGGAAGCCGTGCTTGCGTTTACGTGACCGCACCTTTGGCTGGTATGTCCGCTTCATATATAATCACCCTGATGGCGATGGACAGTCGCAGGTTGAAAAACTACGGTGATACGCCAGCGGGGCAGCGTATCACCTTGGCAAGCAATAGTATATCAAAAAGGCACGGCATTCGCAAGTTTAGCGGCTACCAAACGAGCAGCGCGTCTGACTGAATGCCAGTATGAAGCTAATGTCCCGCAAGTATCTTGCAGACCACTCCACAAAGCCATATTGGTCCAGCCGCCAAGAAGGCAGCCCGCCAGTTTGCGGCGAAACTAGCTGCCGACGAATCCGAAAAGGACCGCGAGGAAGGATGGACTGAACTTGCAAACGACCACCGTTAACATAGTTGGCGTGGACATCACCCTCCACACGCTCCAGACCCTTATCATCGGGAGCGGGGCGGCAGCCCTCAACTGCGCCGAGCATCTCTACGACTACGGCATCCGCGATATCGCTATCGCTACCGATAAGCTCGGTGCGGGCACCTCGAACAATTCCGGGTCCGACAAGCAGACCTATTATAAGTTGGCCGTCTGCGCCGACGCTGCCGACAGCCCCATCGAGTTTGCACAGACGCTCACCGCCGGCGGGATGTGCCATGGCGATATTGCCTATGTCGAGGGGGCTTGCTCAGCCCAGGAGTTCTACCACCTGGTCAAGAACGGGGTAGAGTTTCCCTTCAACGAGTATGGCGCGTATGTCGGCTACAAGACCGACCACGATCCCCGCCAGCGGGCGACCTCGGCCGGGCCGAAGACATCTATCCAGATGGTCGCTGGCTCGCTGGCGCAGGTGCGGCGCAATGGCACGCCGATTCTGGATGGGCACGAGATCATCCGCCTGCTCGTCTCCCCAGATGGCAGGCGGGTCATCGGCGCGCTTGCCATCAATAAGGACGAACTTTCGGAGAGCAGTTATGGACTGGTGCTGTTCAACTGCGAGAATGTCGTCCTGGCAACCGGTGGGCCGGGGGAGATGTATGCGACTTCCGTTTATCCGCCGGGGCAGATTGGCAATCATGGCCTGGCCCTGGAGATAGGAGCCATAGCTCACAACCTGACCGAGAGCCAGTTCGGTCTTGGCTCAGTTGGCTTTCGCTGGAACCTGTCGGGTACCTACCAGCAGGTCATCCCTGTCTACTTTAGCGAGGACGAGCGCGGCCAGCGGCGCTACTTCCTGAACGATTACTTCTACGACACCGGCCAGAAGGCCAGCAACATTTTCCTGAAGGGCTACCAGTGGCCGTTCCACGCTGAGCGGCTGCAGGAGATGGGTTCCAGCATCATTGACATCGCCGTGGAGATGGAGCGGCAGGCCGGCCGCCAGGTCTATATGGACTTCACGGCCAATCCTGTGCCAATTGAAGGAGAGGAATTCAGCTTCGAGAAGCTCTCCGACGAGGCGCGGACATATCTAGAGCGGTCTGGCGCGTTGCAGGACACGCCCTACGAACGCCTGGCGCATATGAACCAGCCGAGTATTGACATCTACTCCGAACACGGCGTGGACCTGCGGGAGCCTCTGGAGGTGGCCGTGTGTGCTCAGCACTGCAACGGCGGGTTGGCTGCCAACACCTGGTGGGAATCGGTCAATATCGGGCACCTCTTCCCTATTGGTGAAATCTGCGGCACGCACGGCGTACGGCCAGGCGGCAGTGCGCTGAACTCCGGCCAGGTAGGCGGCTTGCGCGCGGCTCAGTATATCGCCAATGTTTATGATGATGACCCAGCAAAGGCGGCAGACTTCGAGAAGGCGGTCAGCCAACAGGTGAAGGAGGAGATCATCCACATCAAGCAGCTTCTCAACGCACCTGATGATGCTCCCACTGTCGGTCAGGTGCGTGGCCAAATACAGGAGCGGATGACGAAGTGCGCAGGGTTTATGCGTAGCCTGGAGGGTGTAACTGAGGCTCTTGCCGAAGCATACCAGCTTGGGGAGACCATTGCGGCAAACGGGCAGAAGGCGCGGGATACTGGCCAGCTACTGACCGCCATCCAGAACGATCATCTGTGCCTGACGCACCAGGTGTTCCTGGAGGCGATAAAGGCGTACATCGAGCGTGGTGGCGGGTCGCGCGGGGCGTGTGTGATCCTCGACGAGAATGGCGACCGGGTGCTGGAGACGAGAAAGGGGCGGGAGTTGCCGCACCGCAGCGAGAATATGGCTATGCGGGACGAGATTCTGGAGGTGCAGTGGACACCGGAAGGGGTGCGCATCAGGCCAGTGCCGGTCCGACCCGTACCGGATGACGATTCGTGGTACGAGACGACCTGGGCGCAGTGGCGGGATGGGAAAGTATTTGGCTGATTTGGACAGAGTATAGGGAGGTCCATCAATGCCAATTGGTATCATAGGTGGAACGGGGTTTGCTGAGGTGATGGCAGACGAGGCGAGGGAGACTGAGTTGGTGGAGACACGGCACGGAATAGTGGAGGTGCAGGTCGGCCAGCTTGGCCAAGTGGATGTGGCGTTCATCCCGCGCCACGGACCCGCAGGCAATATCCCGCCGCACGCTGTCAACTATCAGGCCCATATCGAGGCTCTCGATATGCTGGGCTGCCGGCGCATAATTGCCACCAATGCCGTCGGCTCGCTGCTGGACGACCTGACACCTGGTTGCCTGGCTTTGCCCAATCAATTCTTAGATTTCACGGATGGGCGGCCACGCACGCTATTCGATAGGCCCGGTGATGAGATTGTCAACGTGGATGTCACCGCGCCCTACTGTCCTGAGCTACGGAAGCTGTTGGCCAGGGAGGCCGAGAAGTTGGGCCTGGCCTGCCGTAAGGGGTTGACCTATGTATGCACCGAGGGCCCGCGCTTTGAGACGCCGGCTGAGATTCGAATGTTTGCGGCCTTGGGCGGACACCTGGTGGGGATGACTGGAGTGCCGGAGGTCGTCTTCGCCCGTGAGCTCGGTCTGTGCTACGCCAGTGTGTGTATCGTGACCAACCTTGCAGCGGGGCTTAGCGAGAATCCGCTGACTGCTGATGAGGTCAACGCCGTAATGGATGAAGTGCGCCCGAGGCTGTGGGAATTGCTCACAGCCGTGGCAGGGGCCATTGATACTGAGGCAAGCTGCAACTACTGTTCGCCTGCATAGGAGCAACAGATGCCCGATCTTTCCCTGGATGACTACGAGGCGTACGTGTTTGACCTTGATGGCACTATCTATCTGGGTGAGCAGTTGATCAAGGGCGCTGACCGGGTGGTTGCTGCACTGCGGGCGGCCGCTAAGCAGATTGCCTTTCTGTCAAACAAACCCATCGCAACCTGCGCGTCGTATGCGCGGAAGCTTACACGGCTGGGTGTAGCGGCCAAGCCAGAGGATGTCATCAACTCAAACGTTGCTCTGGCACTGTTTCTGAGGGATGAATTGCCGGGCGGGCGGCTGCTGGTGTTGGGGGAATGGCCGCTGATACAGGAGCTGCAAGGGGCAGGCATGCGGGTAGTGCATTGCGCCGAGGAGGCGGATGCGGTGGTCGTGTCCTGGGATCGCAATATCAGCTACCGCAAGCTCAACGAGGCGACTCAGGCCCTGCGGGCCGGCGCGCGTTTCTTTGCCACTAACCCCGATGTGACCTGTCCGATGCCAGGACGCTTCATCCCAGACTGCGGAGCTTTCATTGCCTTCCTAGAGGTGGCCACGGGACGAACAGTTGAGGCGGTCGCGGGCAAGCCGTCGCCGCTGATGCTGGAAATGACGCTGAAACGGCTGGGAGTAGCGCCAGAGCAGGCACTGATGGTTGGCGATCGTTTACAGACTGATGTGGGAGTCGGGAAGGCAGCCGGGTGTGCCACGGCGCTGGTGCTCAGCGGGGCGACAAATCAGGAGCACCTCGAAGGTAGCTCCCTGCAACCGGATTTCGTGTTGGATTCAGTGGCCGAACTGTTGTAGGGGCGTGATTCATCACGCCCAGTTACGTTGCAAGACAAAGGGCGCGATAAATCGCGCCCCTACAGAAGCCTCTTTTCAGGCCGTAGCTCTCCTACTCCTGGTTCACCTCCGCCTGGATCTGCGCCTTGAGGGCCTGGGCTTCCTGCACAAGCCGCTCGGCCTCGATCTGCATCGCCATCGCCTGCGGGCGCACGAGGTCTTCGCGCACCTGATAGCGGCGGTCAAGGTAGCGCCAGCGCTCGGTCAATTCATCGAGTTTTTCGCCAAAGGTGTCTCTGGTCTCGCCCTGCGGCAGCCGGCCCCACACCATCCATGCGCTGGTCAACTCGTCCAGCGTCTGCTCCAGCGGCTCCATCACCGCCGGTGTGCTGACCGGGTACGGCCCTGACCGCCAGGCCGTGTGCCCCTCGGCGTCGGTGATGGAAAGCAATAATGTGCCATCGCCGTCCTGGGCGATCCGGTACGGTACCTGGAACTGTTCCCGACTGCGCGGGTCCAACTCACCCTTCACCGCAGCGAAATAATGGCCATACTTGTCACGCCCTGTCACCCGGACGTTGGCCTTCAGGGCCGCAGCATCCGTCCCGAGATTGGTGACACTGATCCAGGCGGTGTTGCCGCCCAACCACAGCTGTCCGAGGTCGTCAATCTGTGCCGTCAGCGGAGGCCCAGCAAAGATAAGGGTCCCAAGCGCCTGCGGTTCCACGAACTCAGCGTGGTGCAAGCACCAGGTGCTGGCCTCGGCCTCGCCCGGGGCATAGCGCGCCACCCCCAGCAACCACGCTTCACCCGGACGCGGCGGGATCCCATGGCGGAAGGGCAGGGCCAGCTCAAGGCTCCAGCCGTCTTCGAGCACCTGCACGGCAGTGTCCCAACTGAAGTTCTCCGCTGGATCCCTATCGAATGCATCGAAGCGCGTGTTGCCCGGGTTGATCGCAAGCTCAGCACACCTGAGGCGTTGGCAGTCAGTGTCAATGAGCACCGCCAGGCAATCATCTTCATAGACTGGCCCGTCGCGTTCGCTCGCATCGGCCTTGAGGGCGGAACTGTCGGCTGAATACATCCGCGCGGCGATGTACAGGTTATTGGTGTCGAATATCAGCCGCACCTCGGTAGGATAGCGTGGCATCCCCCGCCCCCCGATTAGGATGAAATCGCTGAGGGTAGCGGCCTGAGCCCAGACCGGTTCGTTGAGGTTACCATCTATCTCCGGGGCGACCGTCACCCGCGGGACCGACACCACGGGCGGCGTATAGAAGGCTTGCGCTGAGGCAATGCTACACGACAATACCAGGCCGACGACGATGAGAGTTAGCTTGCTGCCCACTAGTGCTCCCTCCTGACAAGTTCTCGACAGGCTATGAATAATTTCGACGCCGACAGCCGGTTTCCTCCTATCTTCCGCGCTATCTCCACAGATCCCGAGTCAGCAGCGGATGGAGGGAGAAATGTTAGGGACGAGGAACCGAGAGTCTAAAGCACAAACTGCACACAAGAAGGGGCAAGGAAACCATGGAGTACAGGACCCTGACCGGCACTGGCCTGCGCGTCTCGCGCATCTGTATGGGCGCAATGACGTTCGGCGGCCAGACTGATGAAGAGAACAGCATCGCAATGGTGAACCGCTGCCTGGA
>JALGTI010000428.1 GCA_029821455.1 Candidatus Zipacnadia bacterium
TGCAGATTTCTCCGCCACCGACCTAACCAGGGAGTTTTATCTTGACATTGCCGAGCCTATTGTTCGTAGGGCCGCCCAGTGGCAGGACCCCTCCGGCTTCATCATTGACCCGGTGCTTGGCACCGGTGAGCCGCCCTACACGACCGCACGCTTCGCCGGTGCTGCCGCCGTGCTTGTGGCGCTTGGGCGTTGCCCCGACCTGCTTGAGGCTACTGCCCTGGCTATTGATGCCGTCACCGCGAAACTGGTTCTGCCGCGCGACCATCCCGACGCACCGATGAGCCCGGACTTCTGTACGCGTGACCTGGTGCTGGCGATGCGGCAGATCGGCCCGCTGGTGGACGAATGGCGCGTGGATGCCTGGCGGAAACGCCTGGCTGCCATCCATCCTTACGACCTGTACTGGCGCGTCCCAGGCTCAGATAAGAATCCCGCCAGATACCCGAGTTCACCCCTGGCGGGCTGTATCGCGACCCCGGCTGCCCGATGACCTATGACCTCACTGTCCGCCAGGGCCTGGCCTGGATGCTGTTCAACGGCTACCGTGGTCCCCATTACGAGTTGCTTGACGAGTTGGTCCGGCGCGGTGCCCTGACCACCCTTTGCTATCTGTCTCCCACGGGTGAGGCCCCGTACGGAGGTCGAAGCAACCAGTTCCACCACATGGAGGCGATGATTGCCTGCTTCTGTGAGTACCAGGCTAGCTGCTATGCCCAAAAAGGTGATGACCTGCTGGCCGGTGCCTTCAAGCGCCAGGCCCGGCTCTGCGCCCAGGCCACGAGGCCGTGGATACAGGACACGGACAACTGGTGGCATATCAAGAACCGCTTTGATCCGCAAGCGGAGCATGGATGGCAGGATTACGCGACGGTCACCGCTTATGGGCTGCTGGCTGCTAACCTGTTTTGCGTAGCGTATCTGATGGCCAACGACAGCATCGAAGAAGGCGCTACGCCCGGCGATGTCGGGGGCTACGTCTTTGAACTTGAGTCTGACTTTCACCGCATCTTTGCTACCTGCCAGGGCACGCACCTGCAGATTGACACTCGCGGCCAGGCTGGCTACGACGCCACGGGATTGGGTCGCTTTCATCGCCGAAATGCGCCCACATATCTGGGCCTATCCAGTTCGTTTGTACCTGAGCCTCTCTACAAACTCTCCGACGCCGTGCCTGCCCGCAACATCGCCATCGGCCCCGGATGGCTGGGGCAGGACAGCAAATGGATACATCTGGCTGATTGCGCCAAACTTATTCAAAGCACGAAGGTCGAGGTCATTACCGAAAACTCCTCAACGCTTGAGTTCACGGTTACCTACGAACTGGGCGATGGAATCAGTATCCGCGAGCAATACGCGCTGACCGGGGGCGAGGTCGTTATCAGGGCAACGGTGACCCCAACACCGGAGGCCATCTGTGTGACCGTGCCGCTTTTCGAAACCGACGGGCGGGTTCAAAGCAACATCGAGCAGGAGGACGGCACGATCGCTGTGGTCGCCGAGGAGGGGCGATATGTCGCCGAGGCACCCCTGATGGATTTACGCATTACCGACGAACGGGCCGCCAATTACAATGGTATCTACCGGCTTGCGATCGCTCAGCAGCCGGGAGGGAGTGCCCAATGGCGATTGGTTCTAGACAGAGAGCCGTAGGTTATGCAGCCGCCAGACGAGCGTCCCGATGACCGGGCCACCGCGCTGGCACAAAGTCTGGCACTGGGTGCCCGTGGCTTTGTCTGTTGCGGCAGTCTTCACGGTGATTCCGATTCGTTCTCGGCTCCCGGTTACGTGGGACAACATTCAGTTCACCCTCGCTCTGGAGCACTATGATGTGGTGCTCCACCAGCCGCACCCACCTGGCTATTTTCTCTTCGTGATGTTGGGCCGTCTGCTCAGGCCCCTGTTTGCCGACCCTTATCAGGCCTTGGTGGTCGTGGCGATTGTGGCGGGCAGTCTGGCAGTGGTGCTGACATATTATGCGGGCGCCGTGATGTTTAATCGGTGGGTGGGCGTAATTGCGGCGCTGCTGCTGCTGACGGCACCCTCGGCCTGGAGCATGCGCAGCACCGGCCTGACCTATTCGTTTGGAGCGCTGTTTTCCGCTCTGGTTGGTGTGCTCTCGTGGCGGACTGTTAACGAGCGCTCATTCCCCTGGTGGCCGAGCGCCATTGCCATTGGAGTGGCGGCAGGCTTCCGCCAGACCGACGCCCTGTTCCTGATGCCCTTGTGGCTATGGTCACTGCACAAGCGCGACTGGCGCACCTTTGCCGGTTCTCTAGCTGTGTTTGGAATGACCATCCTAGCCTGGGCCGTGCCAATGCTTCAGGCTAGCGGTGGCTATGCTGTTTACAAACAGGCCAGCAATTTGCTCACACACAACTGGGTGCTGGCCAATTCGCTCTTCCAACTCGGATGGTGGCAAGGCATCGCCAGCCAATGGGGGCGTCTCTATCAATACTGTGCCGAGGCTGGCCTTCCGGCAATAGTAGTGGCGGCGGCCTTGGCTGTGCTGCTGCTGTCCAGGAAACAGACATGGCGCAGTCCGCGCGTGCACTTCTTTGCCCTCTGGATCAGCCCTGCTTTGTTGTTCTATGATCTTCCTGGTGGCCGCAACGGCAATCCGGCGCCTGTCAGGCAATGATCTGCCGCGGATCGCCATTGGCATCGCGCTGGTAGCTTTGCTGCTTGGCTCCAATTGTGTCTTCTTCTTCACAAAGGACTTGCCCGTCAGGACGCGCTTTGAACACTATTGCAAAGATTTGGCGGAGGTCGGCGAGCAATTGGATCTAGACAAGACTGTAGCGCTGTGCATTATGACCACACCTGGC
>JALGTI010000059.1 GCA_029821455.1 Candidatus Zipacnadia bacterium
TTCCTCCTGAGGTCTTGGCTGGCTGGGGGCGGCAATCACCACCGTAGCTTCTTTTTCGACGATGATTGTTCCGAACTTGGTCATCAACTCAACTTTGATAATGTGCTCACCGGCGTCATAGTACTCAGCAGTCATCCTGCAGGCGAAGGGCTGGACATTGGTGATCGCCCGGAACTTGCCGTCAATGTAGAATGCGGCGGAGTCGGCTTCAAGCTGTGGCCCAACCAGTGCTCGTATCTCCACCTTGCCTTGCAGAGCGTGGGGTGGTGCTCCAATCACGACGATGGCCACTTCGCTGTCCCTGGGAGCCGCCAGGCTCGCAAGCGCCAGGGGGACTGTGGTCTCCGGCGGGTGAATTGGCTCAATCGGCTCAGCTTCCTCCGGCACCTGCGCAATCCTTATCGGCCGACCGGGGACCAGTTCGGTCAGCCAATAGTCATCAGCGATAAGCTCTCGATAGGTCTGAAGCACTGCCGGGTCGCTGGTGACGGCGTATTCGTTATCGGCCAGGCGCGAACTGACTGCGTCCACTGAGAACCAGCTCAGCAGCACCACATTGGGGAACTCTCGCCTGACCGTCTCGTACATCTTCCGCATCTTCTCGATGGCAAACTGGGTAGTCTTGCGTGAGGCTGCCCGGCAGTAGTGGGTAGCGGCGTACTCGCAGATGGCAATCGGCTTGCGGTCGCCGTACAGATCGTAGACATACCTGAGCTGCTCAATCTCGTCCTCGGTACTGGGCTTGGCGAGATCGCCGTCATTGTGCACTACTGCATAGATATTAACGCCGACCCAGTCCACAAACTCATCGCCGGGATAATACATTGCGATAGTACGACGGGGAACGGCAAATGGGCACCAGACCATAATCACGTTGGCCGCCACCTGGCTCATCACGCGGTGGACGAGCTGCCACTTCTCGACATACTCATCCGGATTCCCCGAATAGGCCTGCCAGGTGCCGTTCATCTCGGCAGCATAGCGCAGCAGGATGGGGCAGCCGGCCCGCTTGCAGGCCTCGGCCCAGCCACGCAGATACTCATCATCCTGCACGATATCCAGTCCAGCATTGGGTTCCCAGGCAATCTGGGGAACCGCGCCGATGGTCTGGAGGTTTCGCACCCATTCGAAGGGAAACGGCTCGCCGTATCCCACATAGCGCAGGTAGGTAGCGTGGCGCTTGCCGGTGAGCTTTTCAAATTCCACAGGGTCGCCCTTGACTGCGGGGTCGAGCTCGATGTATGCGCCTAGATAGCAGCCGTCAGGGGGCATGAATGGGCCCGACCGGGCCTGAACAGCAGCAGATACCAGGCCCAGGCAGGCAATCACGGCCATTGTGCGAAGTAGTTGCACTGAGGAATTCACTGTGGGGCATTATAGGTGGGCCTTCGTATCTGTGTCAACGCAGCCTGGTAATGCTTGGTCAGACAGGCAGCCTGCAACGAAAAGGATAAAGCTGGCATGCAGAGCTCGTTAGACAGCTCGGAACAGAACCAGCCTGATGACCTGGCGGCGATCCGCAACCTGAGACCGTCTGGCTTGCGAACCGTAGGTCTGAAGCTGGATGCTACCGAGCTTGAGGACCGGGTGCTTGGTGCCCTGCTGGGACGGGCGGCCGGCTGCATCCTCGGTATCCCCTGTGAGGGGATGTCCAAGCAGGCCATTGAGGATGCAGCGAGTCGCATCGGCCAGCCTTATCCGCTGGATGACTACTGGCACGCCGATCCAAAGGATGGGGATCCGCAGCGCTTGCACTATGGGATCACCCCACGGGGGAAGTTCCTCAAGACCAACCTCGAATACATCGGCGCGGATGACGATCTGGCCTATACCATCCTGGGGCTACTGATACTGGAGGAGTACGGCTTTGATTTTTCCCCAGCCGATGTGGGGCAGGCGTGGTTGAAGTACCTCCCGATGGCTTGCACCGCCGAGGCGGTAGCACTGGAGAACCTGCGCCAGGGCCTCCATCCGCCGGAGACCGCCATGACCAATAACCCGTACGCTGAGTGGATCGGTGCGGCCATCCGCGCTGACCCCTGGGGATATGTGGCGCCGGGCTTGCCTGAATTGGCTGCCGAACTCGCCTGGCGCGATGCCACGGTCAGCCATATTCGCAACGGCATCTATGGGGAGATGTTCTGGGCCGCCACCATCGCGGCAGCCTTTGCCTGCGACGACATTGAGACGGCACTGCAAATCGGCCTGACGGAAATACCCCAGGATTGCGACCTGGCGCAACTGGTGAGCGAAGCTCTGTCCTGGTGCAAGATGGATGGCGACTGGGCCACAACAGTTGACCGAGTCTATTCCGCCTGCGAGAGCCTGCACCCGGTCCACACCATCAACAACGCAGCCCTGACGGTCGCGGGACTGATATACGGGGGCGGCGACTTCGAGAGGGTTATCACATTGACGGTGATGGCCGGGCTGGATACGGATTGCACAGGTGCCACAGCCGGCTCGGTTGCGGGCGCAATGCTCGGGGCAAGGCGGCTGCCGGATAAATGGATCAAGCCTCTGGGAGACAGGATGGAGACCTACCTGGACGGCTGCGAGAGCGGCCTTAGTGCCAGGGATGTGGCTGCACGTTTCACTAGATTGGCGCTTCAAACCAGGAGTAGATGAGGATACTCATACAAGCCGACGAAAAGAGGGGCCGGCAGTTGCCGGCCCCGTTGTCTCCATTGGCAGGGCGTGATGAATCTCGCGCCTTACATATCATAGCCGCCCGGCGGTGCGGCCGGCGCCGGCTTCTCCTCTTCGGGCTTTTCGGCGACCAGGGCCTCGGTGGTCAGCACCAATGCCCCAATGCTGGCAGCATTCTCCAGCGCCGCGCGGACGACCTTGGCCGGGTCAACGACGCCAGCCGCGACGAGGTCCTCGAACTCCTCGCTCAGCGCATTAAAGCCAAACTTGGGGTCATCGCTGGCGAGGATTTTCTCCACTACGACACTACCTTCATAGCCGGCATTCTCGGCGATTTGCCGCACAGGCTCGGAGAGGGCACGCCTGACAATCTGGATGCCGGCCTTCTCATCATCGGTGCCGCCACGCAGCTTGTCAATAGCAGTGGCCGCCCTCAGCAGTATTACGCCGCCGCCGGTTACGATGCCTTCCTCGATGCCCGAGCGGGCGGCAGAGAGGGCGTCCTCGAAGCGATGCTTAAGCTCCTTGAGTTCCGTCTCGGTGGCCGCGCCGACGTTGATAACCGCGACGCCGCCGGTCAGCTTGGCCAGGCGTTCTTCAAGCTTCTCGCGGTCGTAATCGGAGTCGGTATCATCAATCTCGCGGCGAATCTGGGCGATGCGGCCATCAATCGCTTCCTGGCTGCCGGCCCCCTCGACGATGGTTGTATCGTCCTTGTCCACGACCACGCGCTTGGCGCGGCCCAGGTCGGTCAGTTCGACGTTCTCCAGCTTGATGCCCAGGTCCTCGGAGATGAAGGTGCCGTTGGTCAGGACCGCGATATCCTCCAGGTTGCGCTTGCGACGGTCCCCGAAGCCGGGGGCCTTCACCGCACAGCTCTGCACTGTGCCGCGCATCTTGTTGACGACCATTGTAGCGAGGGCCTCGGCCTCAACATCCTCAGCGACGACTAGCAATGAGGCGCCCGCCGAGGCGGTCTTCTCCAGCACCGGCACGATGTCCGCGGCCGAGGAGATCTTCTTCTCATAAATCAGAATGTACGGGTCGGTGAGGACGCATTCCATTGCCTCTCCTTCGGTGACGAAGTAGGGAGAGATGTAGCCCTTGTCGAACTGCATGCCCTCGACGACCTCGACCTCGGTCTTGCCGACCTTTGACTCCTCGACAGTGATGACGCCATCCTTGCCGACCTTGTCCATCGCGTCGGCAATCAGGTCGCCGATTTCCTGATCGTTGCCAGCGATGCCGGCCACATGGGCGATATCGCCCTTGCTCTCCAGCGGTGTGGACGCTTCCTGAATGGACTTGACAACGGCCTCGGTGGCACGCTCAATCCCGGTCTTCAGTTCCATTGGGTTGGCGCCGGCGGCGACATTGCGTAGCCCAGCATGCACTATAGCCTGGGCCAAGACGGTAGCGGTGGTCGTGCCATCGCCGGTGTCATCGTTGGTCTTGGATGCTACCTCCTTGCAGAGCTGGGCGCCCATGTTCTCATACTTGTCCTCCAGCTCGATCTCCTTGGCGACGGTAACGCCGTCCTTGGTGATGGTGGGTGCGCCCCACTTCTTGTCAAGCACCACATTGCGGCCCTTGGGACCGAGGGTCACGCACACGGCATTGGCAACCTTGTCCACTCCGCGCTCGAGCGCGCGGCGGGCCTCCTCGTCAAACGCAAGCATTTTTACTGCCATATTTCGCTAACCTCCTCTGAAGTTTCCTCTCACAACGGCTCTTGTCTCTGGTAGGGGCATGATTTATCACGCCCACACATCGTACGCCCTACAGGGCGCAATGAACCGCGCCCCTACTTGGTCTTGATAGCCAGCAGGGAGTCTTGGTCTATCAGCAGATACTCCTTGTCACCCACGCGTATCTCAGTGCCCCCATATTGGGTGTAGATGACGATGTCACCCTCTTTGATGTTCATCGGCTCGTCGTCGCTGCCTGGTCCGACCGCGATGACCTTGCCTTCCCGAGGCTTCTCCTGAGCAGCCTCCGGCAGAATAATGCCACCTGCGCTGGTGTCCTCCGCCTCGCTCGGTTCGATCAACACGCGGTCTCCTAATGGTTGGATCATAAGCTGCACCACCTTCTGTGTTGTACTGACAAGTTACGGAGGCGTCCATGAGGGCCTGCCTCCGTTGATTGGATAGCACTTAGCACTCTATGTGCCAGAGTGCTAATATATTATAATGACAATTCTCGGCTTGTCAAGAACTTTTTCAGTTCAGCCTTCCTATCTGCCATTGTCTGTTGCTGGAGCAGTGCTGCCACAGGAGAACCTTACACCTCCGGGGGGCATACCTTCGATCTCCATTGTTGTATAGTGCACCCGTATATCGCCATCTACCCGGGTGCACGTGAATTTGACACGGGAGGCTGGTTCAGTCTAATATGCTCAAGCAGGTTACCCATACAACCGTGGAATAGCTCAAGCCAAAGGATACTAGCAATCCCCCCGGCGGGTCGGACTAAGAACACAAAGGCAGAGTGCATGAGAGCAGACAATGATCACACCGGGCCCGTGAATTCCCCTATCCATCCAGTGTTGAGGTCCTTGGTGCGTCAGCCTGCGTTGCTGATACTGTGGGCTTGTGGGCTCTTGATGGCCGGCTCTGTGGCAGCAGAGGCCTTCAGTCCTGCCGATCTATTCTGGCGCGCGGACACCGATTCACTGTCGGAAGGTGCTGCTGACGTGCCTGGCCAGATAACGAGGCGCCCGCAAGTGCGGCGCCCCACCAGTCTGCCTCACACCGACCAGGGCCAGTTGCGACTAGACTGTTGGTCGCAAACGTCGCTGGCGCTGGAGCAAGAGACGGTGGGTACGGTCGGCAAATGGCACACAGACGTGCGCTCAGCGGAGTTTGCGCTGCCACTGGGCAAGCCGGCGGACCGGTCGCGCTGGACGCTGGGCCTACAAGTCCAGGAGATCAGCGACTGTATCGGATATGACGACGCGGACGTGGACATTTGGCTTTCTCTCTCCAGCCTCCCCAAGGCGGTTGCGGTGGCTTACGAATGCAGCGGAGGATGGACTATTGGAGCAGCCGGTTGCTGGGCCAAGACAAAGGCTGTCGCACGGGGGGACACTGTTGCCGATTACCTCGGGTTACCCTCAGGATCCGCCCGATGGCCCCGAATGTCGTCAGATTCGCAGCAGTACAGTTTGGGGATAAGCCGTACCAGGCACAACTGGGAATGGGGTTTGCAGCACGATTGGTCCGCACCGTCACAGATCATCCGCGTCACCAAGGAAGATAGCCAACTGTCTGGCGCTCTCGACGCAGACGTTAGACGCTGGGAGGCGTACACGGCTCACAATCGTGGAGACGAGGCACTGTTCCTGGCCGCACGGGACTTCGAGGGGCGCAGCAACGGAGCAATGCTTGCCGGTCTGGCCGCTCGCGCTGATCTCCAGGGGACAGTCAGCGATACGTCAGTGGCAATCGGCTGGCGGAAGAACAAGCCATCGCGGACACAGCAGTTGATGCTCGACTGGCGGCACAGCAAGCTGCGGAGTCAGGACCGTGGCTATACAGCATTCCTTCCCTGGCTGGCAGACGAGATCTATGACCTAACAGCTGGAGGCGAGGTCTCCACTCTCTCTCTTCGCTACGGACGCCAGACCCCGCTGGATGGCAATTGGTCGCTGCTCTCCAGTATGAGTCTTCATTACTCTGTTGTGGATGCTAACTGCCACCTGGGCAGGTCGGAGGAGGCGGGAGAAGAGGCGGAGACCATCGCTGAATACCGCATCCGTGGCGGTATCCTGCGGATGCTGGATGTTGGCTTGGGTGTTGCCTATCAAGGAGAAAGGTACAGGGGCGCTCTGGTCTATGTGACAGGCTTGGCGGCAGTAAATGACTCCTTCGGCAAACGTTTTGATGACGAGAATCATGAACCTAGCGAGGAACCTTCCAACCACCTGAAGACGAAGCCGTTCGTGTCGCTCTCCCTGGAGTATCGCTTCTGATGAGGCCCAGATGACTCAACAGTGCATATGACGGCCGCGAGCACGACCTCCATCTGAACACAGTGACCAATTCCGCGTCTCTAGTCTTGGTCTTTCCTACCAGTCGAAAGCACAGGGGAGGAGTCTTGCTCCTCGCTGGTGGGAGACGAAGAAGTCCATCGCTTGCACCTGCATATCTGGCCGTCGTTCAGGGAACAATATGGAAAATCGCTAATGCCAATAGCACAATGGCGGCGCGCGAGGACTGGGGCTGGCCGCTTGCCGGTTTACCAGGCACGTATCGGTGAGACGCAATCCGGTGGGAGGAAACCCCTTTCATAGGGGGCGCGCGATTGGAGGACCGCCGTGCAAGACTCCCAGTTGACCTCTGATATTCGCAGTCTCATCAACAACGTCGAGACCGTCATTGTCGGGAAGACCGATACGGTGCAGATGGCGGTGGCCACCTTGCTGGCCGGCGGCCACATGCTGATAGAAGACATCCCCGGGGTCGGCAAGACAATGTTGGCACACGCATTAGCCAAATCGCTGGACTGCACCTTCAAGCGCATCCAGTTCACCCCCGACCTGCTGCCGGCCGACGTGACCGGCGTTGCCATCTACGACCAGCGCGACGCGGAGTTTCGATTCCGCGAAGGGCCGATCTTCGCTAACGTGGTGCTGGCCGATGAGATAAACCGGGCCACTCCCAAGGCGCAGGCGGCGCTGCTAGAATGCCTGGAGGAGTATCAGGTGACAGTTGATGGAGTCACCTACCCGGTGCCCCGGCCCTTCTTCGTGGTGGCCACCGAGAATCCCATAGAGTACGAGGGCACCTACCAACTCCCTGAGGCTCAGGTTGACCGTTTCCTGACCAGGGTGAATCTGGGCTATCCGTCGCCGGATGACGAGGTTGACGTGCTCACCCGGCAGGTGCTGCGTCACCCGATAGAGGACGTTGAGCCTGTGCTATCTTCCGAGGCCGTTATTGCTTTGCAGGAGCAAGTGCGGCGGGTGTTCGTGGAGGACAGCCTCAAGGACTACATCGTGCAGATTACCAACGCCACGCGGACGCATCCGGGGGTCAGACTCGGCGCCAGCCCCCGTGGCAGCATCGCTCTGATGCGGATGGGGCAGGCCATGGCTGCAGTTGCTGGCCGTGACTACGTGATCCCGGACGATATCAAGCGCGTGGGGGTCATCTGCCTGGGCCACAGGGTCATCCTGCGGCCGGATTACGAGATTCAGGGCGTCACTAGCCAGGACGTGATACAGGAGACGCTTCGCACTGTCCACGAACCAACCGGCCTGGGGAGGCGCAGCCGGTGACGATCACCAAGAAGCATGCGCTGGTCTGGGGCTGCTTTTTCCTGGCAGTGGTGGCCTTCGTGCTGCACATCGAGCAGATGTACTTTATGGCCGCTGCCCTGGCGCTGCTGGCTCCTGTCTCCTACCTGCTGGCCAGGCGTAAGACCAGCGGCCTGCAGGCCCAACGCCGCTGCCCTGACCGAATGTATGCCGGCGACACCGCTGGTGTAAAGGTGGAGGTGACCAACAGGGCAGCGACCCGGCGCTCACTGTTCCAGGTGGCTGACACGCTCCCCGAGGGCACCATTGCAGACCCGGCCTCCGCACACCTGATCGCTGACCTGGGCCCAGGCGAGACAACCAGCGTCGAGTATGATCTCACCCCCCTGCGCCGGGGCGTGTACCGCCTGGGCCCCGTACGTTTCACCTCCAGCGACAGCCTCGGCATCTACGATTTCAGCGGCACGGACGACTGCTTCTCCGAGATACTCGTTTATCCGACACCCCTGTCTCTCCCCGATCTGTGGCCCCGTGGCAGCACGGCCGAGCTTCAGCGTCGCCGCCGGGGCACTATTGGTCAGGGAGACGACTTCTATAGCATCCGTGAATACGTGCCCGGCGACGATCTGCGGCGCGTGTCATGGGCCAACACCGCGCGACGGGGCAAGCTTATGGTGGTAGAGACCGAGCGGCGCGAAACCTTTGCAGCCACCATCGTCCTCGACCTCACCGCGAACGTTCATGCTGGCCGTGGCGAAAACAGTTCACTGGAATACGGCGTTGTCCTGGCGGCCAGCCTGGCACACCAGGCTCTGCAGCACGGCGCAGCCGTGGGGCTGCTGGCGATGGGCACCGAGGATTACTCAGTCCCCGTCTCTGACCAACTCGGCCAGGAGTTGGCCATCCTGGAGGCGTTGGCTCGCTGCCAGGACGACTGCCCGGCGCGGTTGGATGCTGTTGTGACCAGGCGCGAGGTGGCACTGGGCAAGGCCGGCTGCGTGGCGATTATCTCGCCCCAGACGGGAGCTGAGATGATCGCTCTCGCCGCGCGTCTGGTGGCTCAGGGCAACGCGGTCTCGTGGTATTGCTTGCAGACCCTCAGCTTTGAACCCCACACCAGGGCTGACTCCGAACAGCGGGAAGCACGCAGTGCCCGGTTCGCGGTGGCCTTGCGTCAGGCGGGGGCACAATGCCATCTGATCTCGGGGACCAGGCCCCTGGAGCTGAGTTTCAGGAGGTGGTCACGTGCGGCCTCCTGACCAGCGACATGTGCTGCGCATGCTGCCCTTGCTGGTGGCCGGGTTGGTGCTTTCGGAGGCTGCCGCTGCTGCGATTACGCTGACCACTGATGAGCCGGCCTTCGAGGCCTGCCTGCATCTTGCCATCCTGGCCGGGTTTGTGCTCAGCTACCGGGCTGTGGTGCGCAAGCGTGATAATCTGATGATGGCAGGGCTGGTCGCGGTCGGGGCTGTCACTCTGTGCGGAATAAGCTATGTGCGAGTGCTTCCCGTTGTATTGCTTTATCCTGACGAGATTCTATCCGCCCACGAGAGCACGGTTGCGGCCCTGTTCGGGTGGCTGTTGGTGGCGTGGGCGCTGCTGCAGAGTCGGCGCGACTGCCTGTTCCTGCCGGTGGTGACCAGCCTTGCGATCTTCGGGCTGATGGGCACGCTGAACCTCAACGTTGAATTCGTAGCGGCTTTCGTCATCTACCTGTTTGCGGCTGCCTATGCGTGGGGCTATGACCACCTGCTAGGCCTGCGGATCGCCGCCGATGCCGAGGGGGACAAGCAAGTCAACTCGTGGCTGCGGCTGGGCAGAACGCAGCTATCGGCCACGGCACTACTGTTATTCGTGGTGCTGATTGTGTCGGCGGGCCTGGGCAATGGCCTCTATCGCGCCACGCCCAACCTGTGGGGCAGGTGGAAGTCCCTCTACCGCAGTTGGAACTGGACGGGCGCCATCTTCCAGGGAACATTTATGTTCACCAACAACATACGGGTGGGAACCGGGCCTGTCCGGCTGACTGACCTGGTGATGTTGAAGGTGAAGGCGGACCAACCGGCCCTGTGGTGCGGCCGCGTCTATGACAAGTACACCGGCCGCGGCTGGCAGCGCAGCATCGAGAACCCAACCCGATATGAGCTGCCCACCAATCCGCGCCAGCCGAACACCTACTACGTCCCAAACTGGCGTGAATACAAGGGCCGGCGGATGCTGCAGACGTTTGAGATTAGCAATGTCACCTCCTCTGGCCTGCTGGCAGCAGCCCACCCCATTATCATCCGCACCACACCTCTGGCCGGCTTTACCGGCATACGCGCACCGCGTGTGCAGCAGGATGCTTATGGCAGCCTGCAAACCCTGATGGTGATGACCCCTGGAACCACCTATGAGGTTGTTTCGATGGTGCCGGACTTCACAGCGGAGCAACTCCGGGCCGCCGGCGAGGAATATCCAAGCGAATTCTTCGAAGACCTCTTTGTTCGTCAGTATCCCCTGGCGGTTGAAGTCGAACTCAAAGAGTTGGTCGAGCAGGTAACAGCAAACTGCGAGACGCCCTATGACAAGGTGCAGGCGATACTTGAGCACCTCAGCGCAGACTACCTGTACACGCTCTCGCCGCCATGCACGCCGGCCGGCCACGATGCCGTCGTCTACTTCCTAAAGGACAGCAAACGGGGCGCTTGCGACCTGTTTGCGAGCGCAGCAGTGATGATGTGTCGCCTGGCTGGAGTGCCGGCGCGTCTGGCCACGGGCTATGCGGAAGGGACATGGGATCCCGATGAGCAGGCCTACATAGTGCGGGGCACCGACGCCCATGCATGGATCGAGGTCTACTATCCAGGCTACGGCTGGGTGCCCTACAACCCCCAGGCGGCCGGTGAGCTGGAAACCCAGAATCTGTTGAGTCTGCTCAAGTTTGGCCAGGTCAGGCTGGTGCTCGGCAAAGCCCTGCGGGGAGTGCTAGTGGCCGGAGCCGCGGTCGCCCTCCTCTACCTTATGTTCAGCGCTCTGTTCGATCCGCATGTGCTGTGGCGCTCTCTGTTGAACCGGTCTGTGCGCCCGGCGCCCTGGCGCAAGCTGGCGGCCGAGCAGGTCGCCCTCTGCCGCGCACTGCTAGCCACCACCGGCCAACGGTATGCCCCATCTCTGACGCCGCAAGAAGTGTTACAGACCACCTCGCAGGCTAATCTTGCCAGCCTTGAACTGACCGAGGTCGCCGACGCCTTTGCCTGGTTGTATCAGCTTCGCTATGCGCCCGTGGTGCCCTCTGATGCTGAGCTCGAGGCCCTGCGGCAGCAACTCCGACGCCTGCGGCGAAGGATACAGCGCGCCGGCCGGTGAACCTACCCTCTGTGAATCTGCAGGTATCTATCCCCTCGGAGGCCCAGACAACGATGCCCTCGGCTGCTGCTAAGTTTGACCCCACCAGGCCGCTCATACTGCTCTACGGCGATGCGCAACTGCTGATAGGGCGAACGCTGGAGGCGATTATCTCCCAGCAGGTTGGCGACGACAGCGGCTTTGGCGTCACCGTGCTCTGGGCTGAGGAAGCCGATGTGGACGAGATGATCCAGGAACTGTCCACATTCTCCCTGATGGCTCCCCACAGGGTGATAGTGCTGCGGGACGTTGATGCTTTCCGCGCCGATGAGCAAGAGCAACTGGCCCCCGCGTTGGAGCACCTGGCTGATGGTATTACGGCCATCCTCACAGCCGGACTGGGCAAGGGCGGCAAGCCGGCAGTGGTGGCCGCCCTGCGCGCGGTCATCAAAGAGCACGGGCAGATGCAGAAACTCTCCACACCCTACGAGAAGAAGTTGCCCACGTGGGTGATAGACGAGGCCAGCCAGCGCGGCCTGAAGATGACGCGGGAGGTGGCCGAGCACTTTGTCGAGTGGGCCGGCGGCCAGGTGGATACCCTCAGCTCTGAACTGGATAAACTCGCCATCTACCTCGGCGACTGCCAGGAGGTCACGGCTGCGGAGGTCGAGGCTGTAGTCACCGCCTCGGATGACAGTACTGTCTTTAACCTTGTGGATGCAATCGGCCAACGTCAGGCCGGCACGGCGCTGGATATGCTGCGCACTGTGCTGCCGAAGGGAAGCAAACAAGACGACGCCCTTCGCTTGCTGGGAATGATCGCCCGGCAGTTGCGACTCATCTGGCAGGCCCGGCCTATCGCTCAGGCGCAGGGCAAAGCCCGAGGCGGGGATGAGGCCGGCGAGGACCTCAAGGCGCGACTGCCCCGCCGGCACAACTTCTTCGACACGACACGCGGACGCGACTTCCTTCTGAGAAAGTATCGCGCCCAAGCTCGCAACTTCAGCGACGTTCAGCTAGCTAAAGCCCTCGTGCGCATCTATGAGACAGACTTGGCGCTCAAGGGCCAGCGCGGGGAACAGCTTGACTACCACACAACGTTGGAACTGTTGATAGTCGAACTGTGCCGGCTGTAGGAGGCCTTCGCGTTGAAACCGCCTTCCAAGCCGCAACAGGAGCTTAGTCCTACTGCCCTATTGATGGTCCTGTGGCTAAGTGGCGTATTGATCGCCTTCTTCCGCACACTGCTGGGGGTCGTTTCCAGCGGTTAGTGTCAGGAGCGTTCAGATGGCGGCTGGGACAGCGATATTGATACTGTTGGCCGCGGCCGGTCTCGGCCTGCAACTTCTGCGGTGGCTGCGGGTGCGCCTGGACTCCGATGCCGACCGGGTAATGTTGGCAGTCGGCCTGGGCCTCCTGGTGCTGGCCTACGCGATCCTGGCTGTCGGGCTGGCTGGATGGCTG